>JAOZQE010000080.1 GCA_029932385.1 bacterium
TGTTCTAAATTAAGGTTGAAAAATGTTTTTTATGTAAGAGATTGGATTTGATAACCCATTATTTCTTAATTATTTAAATTCTTTAATTCTAATAGATAAATTGTGGAATCGAGTTATAGCTGAATATTAGAATTTTATTATTATTATGATTATTTTTGTCTTGTAACGCCAGGAATATTTATGAGTTTAAAACCTGAAGTGCCACCATGGCTGGTTGGCATCTGTATTGCAGTCTATCGTGAAGGTTATATCGCAATAATTAGAAAATATTCATATTTTTAAGTTGAAATAATTATAAAATTGTTTTATGGATATTTATAGCCGAATGCATTTTGGCAAAAATAGTTTGTAACATACAGGTTTTACTTTCTTAGGAGGAGGGGTTATGAGGCGAGATCAGTTGAGTGGTAGTGCATTTTTAAGGATCATGATCGGTTGTTTGATCATGGTCTTTGTCGGCGGGGTATGGCACATTCCTACGGTCAAGGCATTTACAGCCTTTGAGAATGATGCGGTTATAATCCAGCTTGATTCAACCCTTTCATATGGTCTGATGTGGCGGGTTGAAGATCGAGATAAGGATATCATCGGCCTTGCCAATGGCGGTACTAAACACTCGGTTAACTATGACGACGGTAACTTGAATTATGGTAGGGGCCTCGTCAGTAACGCCATAAAGCTCACATCTGAGCTCGATATTGACGCTGGTTGGATTGGTGCATTTGTTCGGGCTACGGGGTTTTATGATTATGAAAATGAAAAAAAGAGCAGGGATAGAACCGATCTCTCCTCTGATGCTCGGGACGCAGTGGGCAGTGATATCGATCTGCTTGATTGCTATCTCTGGATCACTAATGAAATTGGAGGGATGCCCTTTCAGCTTCGGATCGGGGATCAGGTTGTGAGTTGGGGAGAGTCAACTTTTATCCAGCACAGCATCAACTCAATCAATTCGGTTGATGTCTCTAAATTCCGGGTACCGGGAGCCGAATTGAGAGAAGGTCTGACTCCCGAGGGGATGGTCTGGGCAACCATCAGCCCGACTGAAAATTTATCGATCGAAGCATTTTATGAGTATGATTGGGAAGAAACCAAGATTGACCCCCCGGGCACCTATTTCAGTGGGGCCGATTTTATCGGAGAAGGTGGTCAAAAACTGATGCTCGGTTTTGGTGCGGTTCCGGATATGGGTGATGCATCGGTAGAAGACACTTTCATGGGCGTTACCAGAGGCAAAACAGACTACGCAAGTGGTCAGGGACAATATGGTGCTGCTTTAAGATATTACTCCGAGGCCCTGCACAGCACCGAGTTCAGTTTTTACGCCATGAACTACCATGATCACATCTTTAATATGAATTTACAACTCGGGGATATGGCGGCTCTCCAGCAAGCCGGTGCCAAGGCGGCGGCGGCGGGAGCGGCCGCTGGCGCAGCCGTTTATGCGAAGTACGGTGTGGCACCCGGTACCGATCCTAAAGTCGATGCAATAGCTGCCGCCACAGGCGCAGCCGTCGGGAGCGCTGTTGCTGTCGACTCGTACGCCAAAAGCTCAAGATACTATACTGCGTATGAGGAAGATCTGAAACTCTACGGTGTGGCTTTCAATACCGAAGTTGCAGGTGTTGGCTGGCAGGGTGAAATCTCTTATCGGCCTGATGCACCTTTGCAGATCGATGACCTTGAGCTCCTGCAGGCTTTCCTCTCGCCGCTTAAGCCGGTCTTCGGCCAACTTGGTCAGTTAGGTCAGATGGCTCCCGGAGATATGGTTACGGGCTTTATTGAAAAAGATATCATCCAGGTTCAGTCGACTTTAAGCTATCTTTTGCCTCCGATCTCTTGGCTAGGTTCAAATGGTGGTTTGCTCATTGGCGAAGTTGGTTGGGAACATATCTGCGGCATGCCGAGTAAGAGTAAAATGCGCCTCGAAGGCCCGATGACGTCAACTCCGGGCGGGGCGATTAGTGCGATGGCCTTAGGCCAACCACAAGAGGATTCAAGACATTTTGCTGATGCTAATTCCTGGGGTTACCGGATTTTGGCTAAACTTGATTTCTTTAACGTTATTGGACCGATTGGTTTTACGCCGCGTATTGGTTGGTCCCATGATGTTTCCGGTATCAGCCCTTTAGGCGGGCCTTTTCTGGAACGTCGTAAAGCGATCACTTTTGGTCTGGAGGCTAATTATCTTTCGTCCTGGACGACTGACCTGAGCTATACCAACTATTTTGGTGCCGGCGCTTACAATGGTGTCAATGACCGGGATTTTATCGGTTTTAACGTTAAATACAATTTCTAAATAAATATATTAAGGAGAAACACGATGCGAAAAACCATTGGTTTTGTAACTATTCTACTGTTCACCGTGATGCTTTGTGCATCCGGGGTACAGGCTAAGATTTCAGCTGATGAGGCGGCTCGTTTGGGCAATGACCTCACCCCTATGGGCGCCGAGAAAGCCGGAAATGCTGCCGGTACAATTCCGGCCTGGACCGGAGGCATAACTCAGCCTCCGGCTAACTACAAACCCGGCGATCATCACCCTGATCCTTTTGCCGGCGACAAGGTTCTTTTTAAGATCAATAAAGCCAATATGGCGAAATACGCCGATCAGCTTACCGAAGGTCATAAAGCCCTGCTCGCAGCTGACCCGGACTATTACCTGAATGTCTATCCCACCCATCGCAGTGCCTCATCTCCACAGCGCATCTACGACGCGACCAAAAGAGTGGCGCAGACAGCATCTTTGACGGAAGATGGCAATGGTATTGTTGGCGCGGCCGTGGGGCTGCCCTTCCCGATTGCGAAAAACGGCCTTGAAGCGATCTGGAATCACCTGGTTCACTGGCGTGGCGACTGTATCGACCGTACGTTTGTCTACTCACCGGTAACTCGTGGTGGCAGATACAACCTTGGCACCGAGAATACTCAGGTTCGTTGGCAATACAGCCAGCCGGGGATGACTGAAGAGAATATGGATAACGTTATCCTCTTTTTCAAGATGGATCTTTTGGGCCCCCCCCGGGTTGCCGGTCGGATCCTGATCGTGCATGACACGTTAAACCAGAAAAAAGAGACGCGTAAAGCATGGACCTATAATCCGGGTCAGCGTCGGGTTAGACGGGCTCCTCAGGTTGCTTTCGATACCCCGGGAACCGGTTCCGACGGGCTTCGGACAATGGATGATTACGAGATGTACAACGGTAGTCCCGAACGTTATGAGTGGAAATTGCTCGGCAAAAAAGAGATGTATGTCGCTTACAACTCATACAAACTTCACAGCGACAAGCTGAAATATAAAGATATCATTCAACCAATGCACTACAACCCCGACTATCTGCGCTATGAACTGCATCGGGTATGGGTAGTGGAAGCCAACCTGAAAAAGGGTACTCGCCATGTCTACAAAAAACGCGTATTTTATTTAGACGAAGACAGTTGGGGCGTGATTGCTACCGACAAGTATGATAACCGGGATAAGTTGTGGCGTTTTTCCGAATCATTTGTCATAAACTACTATGAAGTTCCCTGCTCATGGAGCACATCGAATATCCACTATGATCTCCAGGCCGGACGCTATGTTTTCATGTATCTTGACAACGAAGAAAAAAACACCTACAACTTTGACGTAGACTACCCGGTCAAAAACTTTACACCTGCTTCTTTACGCCGGAGCGGGAGACGTTAAAACATAAATCTTGACAAAAAAACCCCGTTCCAGATCTCCAGGAGGTTGTCCGAGAGTAGATTTTTTTCTCAGGTCAAGATATCCCAGGTGATGGGCGGGGTTTTTTATAGGCTCAAAATGGATTTTTTCAACAAACAAACCTGTCAGTTTCGCCGAATTTTAGTTCTGCTACTGATTTCAGCCTTTTTTCTGGTCACTATTATTTCAGGTTTAAGCTTTGCGGCTCAAACCGAACGTAGTGAACGGGCATCCATCATGATGCCGTTGTCGTCAAAAACCTTGATTCTTGATCTGGCAACTGCCGGGGAGCGAACCGTTGCAGTTGGTTGGCGTGGTCACATCCTGCTCTCCGATGATGATGGCGTAAACTGGCGACAGGTTAAGGTTCCGACCCGAGATATGCTTACCGGTATCTACTTTGCGGATGAGAGGCGTGGTTGGGCGGTAGGCCATAGCGCAGTTATTCTTGCTACCGAAGATGGGGGCGAGACCTGGAAACTGCAAAATTCGGCTCCGCAAGAGGAGCGGCCTCTATTTGATATTATCTTAATCGGAGACTATGGTTTTGCTATCGGTGCTTATGCTAAATTTATGGTCACTCATGATGGCGGTAAGAGTTGGCAACCGAGTGAATTTATTGTCCGGCAAGATAATGATGTTGCCGACAAAACGCTGGATGATGAAGAACCGCTGCCGTTCGATTACCATCTCAACGGTATCGCCAGAAGTGCCACCGGAACCTACTACATCGCCGCCGAATCGGGTTTTATCTTTCGTTCTGACGATGGTGGATACACCTGGCAAGAATTGCCATCACCATATAGAGGTTCTCTTTTTGGTGTCCTGCCCCTTGATGGCGAGAAGCTCATCGTCTACGGTCTGCGCGGCCATATTTTCCTCTCTGAAAACGGCGGGCAGAACTGGGAACCGATCGAAACTGGAACCACCGCTCTTTTGACTGATGCTGCTATACTAAAAAACGGAAGCATAATTGTTACTGGTATGGGCGGGGTCATTTTGTCCAGTGCCGATAATGGAAAAAGTTTTACTTTGCGACAACCCAATCGAATATCCTTAACCTCGGTTGTTAAAACTAAATCCGCTGCGCTTATTTTAGCCGGAGAGCGGGGCGCAAAGTTTGTGGACTTGCCCGGTAACTAATGCGCCAATCATAGCAAGCCGAAAATCCATTAAATCGTATATTAAAACTACCGTATATTAAAGGCAAATATGTTATCTCGTATCATTCCCGCTGCTGAGTCCCTGGTTTTTCGCAATCGACTCCTTGTCATTATCGTTTTTGCCCTGATAACTATCTTTATGGGCTACTCCGCCAGCCATCTTAAGATAGATGCCGGGTTTACCAAGCTTGTGCCGATGGAGCATGAGTTTATGAAAACCTACGTCCGTCATCAAAAGGAGTTTGGCGGTGCCAATAAATTACTCGTCGCCCTGGCACCCAAAAAGGGAGACATATTTACGCCTGAGTTTTTTGCTGCAATTCATAAGGTTACTGAAGAGGTTTTCTTTCTGCCGGGAGTTGATCGCAGTCGGGTTATTTCAATCTTCACTCCGAATGCACGCTTCACCGAGGTTACGGAAGAGGGTTTTGCCGGAGGTAGTCTGGTTCCGGCAGATTTTTTGCCGACTCCGGAATTTTTGCAACAGGTACGCTCAAACCTGCTTAAATCGACCCATATTGGTCGACTCGTGGCCAAAGATTTCACCGCCGCCTTGATAAAAACCGATCTTATGGAGATCGACCCGCAGACTGGTGAAAAGCTTAATCTCCTGGATGTTGCTAAGCAGTTGGAGGATATCCGCGCAAAATATGAGAACGATAATCTTGATATTCATATCATCGGCTTTGCCAAGGTTATGGGCGATATGACCGATGGTGCATCGCGGGTAGTTCTCTTTTTTGGCGTCGCCTTTTTAATCACCGCTCTGCTGGTCTACTTTTATACCCTTTCAGCCCGTCGGACGGCGGTTCTTTTGTCGGTTGCTTTAATTGCTGTGGTCTGGCAGCTTGGCCTGCTGCCGCTTTTGGGCTTTGGTATTGATCCGATGGGTATTTTAGTCCCATTTCTGGTTTTTGCGATTGCCATAAGCCATGGTATTCAAATGGTTAGTGCTAACTCGGCTGGACTCTTTTTAGGCAAATCACCGCTTGAAGCGGCCAAAGCCAGTTTCAGTACGTTGCTGGTTCCCGGCCTTACTGCTTTGGCTACCGATACCATCGGTTTTGCCACTATATTTTTGATAAAAATCCGGATTATTCAGGAGATGGCGATGACTGCCGGCATTGGCGTTGCGGTCATAATTTTAACCAACATGATTCTCTTGCCGGTGGTTCTCTCTTATGTCGGTGCCGATGAAAAGTACCGGGGTAAATTGAAGAAGAAGGCCGCATTCCTTGAGCCAATCTGGCATAAATTGTCTGCCGTGGCGACCCGGCCTATAGCCGCCTGTATTATTGGCCTGTGCCTGCTTCTGGCCCTTTTGGGAGCCTGGAAAGCCGGCGATATTAAAATTGGTGACACCCAGGCCGGAGTTCCCGAGTTGCGGCCTGATTCACGTTATAATCTCGATACCGCTTTCATTACGAAGAAATTTGCTATCGGGGTCGATGTTATGTCGATTTTTATCGAGGGTGGTGAGGCCGATGCCGGGGTTAATTGTGAAAACCTGACTGAGATCGATGATTTTGAATGGTTTTTGTCAAATGTTGAGGGTGTTGTTTATACTGTCAGCCTGGCTAAATATCTGCGTTATGCTAATGCCGGGTGGAATGAGGGCTCACCTTTCTGGCGGGTTCTTCCAACCAACCAACCCTCAATTGCCAGTTGTTTTTTAGGTATAAGTTCAGCGAGTGGGTTGATGAATGCCGATGTCAGTGTTATGCCGATCTACCTCTTTACCCGTGATCATAAAGCCGAAACCATCACCCGAATTGTTGCGGCAGCGAGACAATACCGAGATGATCACCCGAATCTTAGTAATAAATTGAAGATCGCCATGATGGGTAACAACGTGGGTGTCATGGCGGCCACCAATGAGGAAGTTCAGGCTTCCCAGATGCCCATCCTGCTTTATGTTTACGGTGCGGTTATTCTCTTTTGCCTGGTTGCTTTCCGCTCGATTAGGGCGGTACTTTGTATTCTGCTTCCTCTGGGCCTGGTTTCTCTGTTGGGATATGCGCTTATGTCGATTTTGGGTATCGGCTTAAAAGTCAACACCTTGCCGATTGTTGCATTGGGGGTTGGTGTCGGGGTCGATTACGGGATCTATATTTATGCCAGTTTCGATAGTATTATAAAGCGAGGTGAGTCCTTTCGTAAGGCCTATGAGAAAACCTTGGATATTACCGGAAACGGAGTTTTGGTTACGGCGTTAAGTCTGGCCATCGGGGTTGCTACCTGGATATGGTCGCCGTTGCAGTTCCAGGCCGACATGGGGATTCTTTTAACCTTTCTCTTTCTTGTCAATATGATCGGTGCTGTATTTGTTTTACCGGCTTTGGCAGCCTGGTTGTTGAGAGGGGAAAATACCACTGAGAATCAATGATGTGAAACGTTTAATGGGTGAAGGTTAAGGGCTTGCCTACTTGAGAGCTTTAAGCCCGCAAGTAGGTAAGCCTAGTATATTGTTTTTTAGGAACAATAAAATAATTTGTAAGTTACTAAAAGAAAAATTCTTTAACCATTCCACTCTTTAACTTCCGATCACTTCCACCTCTTCCTGCAGGAGAATTAGAATGAAAAATATTTTACGGATCAATGTTGGTGCCACCGGAGGCCCCGTAGCAGCTGTCAGTCCGGTTGGACGTTATTCCGGTCTTGGTGGGCGGGCTCTGACTTCAACCCTGATCTGGGAAGAAGTTCCGCCGCTCTGTGACCCTCTCGGGCCTGATAATAAACTGGTTATGGCTCCGGGTCTGATGAGCGGTTCGGCCGCTACCACCTCCGGCCGGATTTCGGTAGGTTGCAAGAGTCCTTTAACCGGTGGCATAAAAGAGGCCAATTCCGGCGGCCAGGCCTCCCAGTATCTGGCGCGATTGGGATTTGCAGCGGTGGTTCTGGAAGGCGAAAGAAAAAATGATGACCTTTATAAGATTCACATTGATAAAAATGGAGCAACACTCTCACTCTGCAACGAATATCGGATGCTTGGCAACTACGAGCTTGCTGAAAAAATAAAGGCTGAATTTGGTGATAAAGTTGCAATGATCAGCATCGGCCCAGCCGGAGAGCAGGGTTGCAGTAACTCGACTGTTGCTTTTACCGATCCTGATTTTCGTCCAACCCGGCATGCCGGTCGGGGCGGGGTTGGGGCGGTCATGGGTTCCAAAGGGATTAAGGTGATTGTGGTTGATCCCAGTGGAACTTCGCTGCGTAAGCCGATAGCTCCGGAAGCATTTAAGGAAGCCAGTAAAAAACTTGTGGCAACGGTTCGGGCCTCAGAAATGACCGGCCAGGGTCTGCCGGCTTACGGCACTGCAATTTTAATGGATATAACCAATCAGGCGGGTGCTTTTCCAGCCTATAATTGTTCCAAAGGTCAATTTGACCAGTTCGAGTCCATTAACGGGCCGACTCTGGCAGCCCTGGAAGAGAAACGCGGCGGTAAAGGTGCGGCTACGCACGGCTGTCATAATGGCTGTATCATCCAATGTTCTGGTACATTCAATGATAAAAACGGGAAATTTGTGACCAAGCAACCGGAGTACGAAACTCTCTGGTCGCACGGCGGCAACTGTGGGATTTCGGATCTTGACGCGATTGCCGCAATGGATCGCATGAATGATGATTTCGGTACCGATACGATGGAGACCGGTTGTACGATGGGCGTGCTGATGGAAGCCGGTGAATTGGAATTTGGTGATGCCGAAGGCGTTCTCGAACTTTTGTCAGAAATTGGTAAGGGTAGTGAAAAAGGCAAACTGCTGGCTTCGGGAACAGCCACAGTCGCTAAACATTACAATGTTGAGCGGGCTCCGGTTGTCAAAGGCCAGTCAATGGCCGCCTACGATCCCCGGGCTTTGAAAGGTATGGGAGTAACCTACGCGACCT
>JAOZQE010000081.1 GCA_029932385.1 bacterium
AACCTGGATTGACGGAGTCAGAGTCCGTAGTCTTGCCGTTGGACGATCTCCCAAATATAGTGTCCGAGCGCGGCCTTTTAGCATCAAATCCCGTTCTTGTCAATAGCCTATATGCCGGAAGTACTATATTTGATACACCTACACCTCAAAGAGATTGCCCTTAAAACAGATTAATAAAGAGCTGACTTAAACATCAAGATTTGCAACTTTTAGTGCATTATTCTCAATAAAACTGCGGCGAGAAACAATATTATCGCCCATCAAAACTGTGAAAATATCATCGGCTTCTACATCATCCTCCACCTTTACCTGCAGTAACTTACGTTTTTCAGGATCCATTGTGGTCTCCCAGAGCTGTTCCGGATTCATCTCACCTAAGCCTTTGTAACGCTGAATATTGATGCCTTCCTTACCTTTTTCCAACACTTTAAGAAGAAGTTTCTCTTTACTTTCAATAAGTTCCTCTTCATCTTTAAAAATAAATGAAAAAGGCGGATTTTCTAGATCTTTCAAGGCTAGACTCAATTTAAGCAAAGCCTGATAATCGCCGTTTCTGATAAGTTTGAAATCGATGCTGAGCGGTATTTGATTACTGTCTTCAACTATCATCCTCCGGCTGTCAGAACCGTCATCGTCCAGAAATTCAATAAAATTCAGGCTGCACTCCGACAAGTTCTGCTTTAAGGCTTCCCATTTTTCATTATCAGCAAGATCCTGACGTTTACTGAAATCCAGTTTAATTAAAGTTTTCAGCAGTAAGGCCGCATAACCCTTACTCTGCAGACGATCGATATGATCCTTGTATGATATCAGCTGCAGAAGAATCTCGATAAGGTGCTCATCTTTGAGTGAGATATTATTATCTTCCGCCGTAACCTCCATGCCACTGCTGCTGTGGCGAATGATAAATTCACTGAGTTCACGCTCTGTACTCAGGTATTCATGCATTTTACCGCGGGTAACCCGGTAGAGCGGTGGTTGCGCTATATAGAGGTGACCTTTTTGCACCAACTCTTCCATCTGGCGATAAAAGAATGTCAAAAGCAGGGTTCTTATGTGAGAGCCGTCGATATCTGCATCGGTCATAATTATAACCCGGTGGTAGCGCAGTTTTTCCAGTTTGAAATCTTCACTGCCAATCCCGGTTCCCAATGCGGTGATCAGAATTTTGATCTCCTCACTGCCGAGCATTTTATCAAAACGAGCTTTTTCGATATTTAGAATTTTACCTTTCAAGGGCAAAATAGCCTGATTTTTACGATCACGGCCCTGTTTTGCCGAACCGCCGGCAGAATCTCCCTCGACAATAAAAATTTCTGATTTCGCCGGATCCTTCTCCTGACAATCGGCCAGTTTTCCCGGCAGCATTGAACCCTCAAGATAGCCTTTACGACGGGTCAGATCCCGGGCTTTACGAGCTGCCTCACGAGCCTTGGCTGCTTCCACTATCTTCTCAATAATTGCCATGGCAATTGCCGGGTTCTCTTCCAGAAACTGAGAAAGTTTTTCATTGACCAGAGACTCAACCAATCCTTTAACTTCACTATTACCAAGTTTGGTTTTGGTCTGGCCTTCAAACTGCGGCTCCGGAATTTTTACACTGACGACCGCAACCATACCTTCACGGATATCTTCTCCAGTCATATTAACCTTATTATTTCCTTTTAATAGGTTATTATGGCTTATGTAACTATTGACACTGCGGGTTAAGGCCGCCTTAAAACCGATCAGATGGCTGCCGCCCTCATGGGTATTAATATTATTGGCAAATGTGAACACCTGCTCTTTATAGGCACTGTTGTATTGAATCGCTATTTCGATACTAACACCGCTGCGCTCACCGCTTATGTATATCGGTTCCAGGTTGACCGGTGACTTGTTGGCATTCAGGTATTCGACAAAAGAGACAATTCCGCCCTCATAGATAAACTCCTTATAGTGACCATCATCCCGTTCATCCTCAACTATAATCGTAATGCCTGAATTTAAAAAAGCCAGCTCTCTGAGCCGGCTGCTGATCGTTTCAAAACTTAAAACCGTATTTTCAAAAATTTCATGATCCGGCTGGCAACTTATTCTGGTACCGGTAGTGCTGGCACTGCCGACGACCATCAAATCACTGCATCTTTCACCTCTTTCAAAATGCTGTGCATATATTTTCCCATTACGTTTGATTTCGACTTCAAGTGAACTGGTCAAGGCATTAACTACTGAAAGACCAACTCCATGCAGACCCCCGGAGACTTTATAGGATGAGTTATCAAATTTACCCCCGGCATGAAGCTTGGTTAATACCAGTTCAACTCCGGATAGTCCGCTGTCAACATGAATATCAACCGGAATTCCGCGGCCATTATCCTCCACGGTTATGGAATTATCAAGTCCTATAACTACTTTAACTCTATCACAAAAGCCGGCTAGAGCTTCGTCAATACTGTTGTCTACCAACTCATAAACCAGATGATGCAGACCAGCCACATCAGTACTGCCAATATACATGGAAGGTCGCTTACGTACCGCTTCAAGGCCTTCTAAAACCTTGATTTTATCCACATCATAATCATTCGTCATAATTAATTGTCCTTAAAAATTTTTCCCAATGGATCCTGACAGACTCGTAAATAATCATCCCTAACTTATCGGCATTATACCACACATATAATGTTCGTTTTCCAAACCCTTTATAAGACAGGGCTGATTCTTGTTATTGATCTTCAGAATTACTTTTTCATCCGGTACTGCCTGAAGAAAATCTAGTAGATAATTTATGTTGAAAATTATCTGAAAAGGTTCACCTTTGTAGTCAACCACCAATTTAGTACTGCCGTGACCTCTTTCCGGATTATCAAAGGATACTTCCAGACCAGCTGCGGTAAAATTAAGAAATACCCCCTTATAATTATCTTCGGCCAGAAGATTCATCTGTCTTAAGGTATTTAAAAGGGGATCTTTATCAAGCTCAATATGATGAATAAAACTATCTGGAATCATTTTGCGATAGTCGGGAAAATCACCCTGTAACATTCGCAAAGAGATAATAAAACCAGTTCCCCAAATAACTACTTCGCTCTTTTCAAACCCCAGGTTTAACGTCTCTTTTTCAGAAAAAACACTCTTTATTTCAATCAGACTCTTACGGGAAAATATTTTTTTAGAACCGAAATTAATTGAACCCGAGATCTGATCGGTACGAGCAACTGAAACCCGATGGCCATTGGTTGCAATCAATGAAAACAGATATGAACCTAAGGATATTTCCTTTTCAGAATTAGGTGAATCATCTCCCGGTAAACCGTTAACCGGCTCAATCTCTAAAAATACTCCCTGAAGATTATATCGGGGATCGGATATTTTGGCGATCGAGAAGATGGTCAAATCGATAAGCTGAGCAAAAATATCACTTTCAATACTTAATGACTGTTCCGGTAAAGCAAAACTTATCTCAGGAAACTCATCTATATCCGCGCTCAATATATTGAATGAACTATTACTGTCGGAAATTGTGGTCAAACTGGTATTGCCATCTTGAAAAATAGATACATTTTCGTCATTTAAACTTTTTACAATATCATAGATTCTTTTTCCATTGAGCGAGATAGTTCCTTCAGTTTCTATTTCAGCGTCAATTGTACCCCGAGCACTGCAGTTCTGATCAAATGCTATTATCTGTAACTGATTATCTACAGCCTTAATCAGGATATTTTCCGAATTATTAAGTGAAGATGACTTTTCCAAAACAGATTGAATTTTCTGCAAACAGTTACTCAACCGATAACAATTCGTAATTATTTTCATAACTACCCCTTAATTTTTCTTAAATGAATAGGATAATATATTTTGACATATAAACTATAATAATAATATTTAAAAACTTTAAGCTTAATAGTAATAATAAAGCCTGTTAGGTTATGAATAAGATAGATAAATAGTTTATTATATTAATATTTTAAGGTTAAAAAAACTGTTGTAAATTTAGAAGCTAAAAAAGAAAAATTGTTGATAACTTCGAAGGTGTTAACTGGAGTTTGCCAAGTGACTTTTATTAACAAATATTATACAACCAATTTTGAGGAATTCACAACTTATCAACAAAAGAATTTTAGCTCATTATTATTATGGAGAGGTGATCCTCTCTTTTAAGGTTTCTACAACTGCAGCTATTTTTTTATCAAGGGCTATATTTTTTTCAATTTTGCTGCAGGCGTACATAACGGTGGCATGATCTTTACCGCCGAACTTGTTGCCTATTTCAGGATATGATTCTTCAGTTATAGTTCGTGATAAATACATGGCTATCTGCCGGGGGAAAACAATTTTTTTTGTTTTCTTACGGGACAATATATCCTTGGTACCTATTTTGAAATGATCAGCAACAGTTTTTATAACCTCTTCTACTGTGATGCTGACTTCATCCCACGAGAGAAGATTGAAATCTTCCAAGGTCTTTTTTGCAAAAGAGATATCAATGGAGTCGTGATCCTTCATTGAAGCATACATGGCAACCCGTTTCAATATACCGATTATACGACGTATATCAAGGTTTGCTAAGTGTTCAGCAAGAAAAAAAGCGACCTCTTTGCTTAATGGAATATTTTCGTGTTTAGCCTTATTGATCAAAATGGCGACCAGGGTTTCTTTGTCGGGAGGCTGGATATCGGCAATAAGTCCCATTTGAAAACGTGAGCGTAACCGATCTTCAAGTTTAGCAATATCGTTGGGAAAGCGATCACTGGTCATGACTATCTGTTTCTGATTTTTCTCCAGTGTGTTAAAGGTGTGAAAAAATTCCTCTTCAGTTCTCTCTTTACCCGCAATAAAATGGATATCATCAATAAGGAGGATATCTATCTGGCGGTATTTGTTACGAAATTCAGACATATTACCATCACCAATGGCATCAACCATTTCGTTGGTAAAATCTTCAGATGTAACATAGCAGATGTTTAAATTATGGTTTTGCTCTTTGGCATAATTGCCGATTGCATTCAAGAGATGAGTTTTGCCTAAACCCGGCACACTGTAGATAAAGAGTGGGTTATAGTTAAAGCCGGGTTGTTTGGCGACGGCCTGAGAAGCGGCATGGCAGAACTGATTGGGGGAACCGACGACAAAGTTGTCAAAAGTGAACTCCGGTTTAAGGTTTTCATAAGGCGATTTTTTCGGTTGAGCGGGTTCTTCCGGGGCATAAGT
Organism: bacterium; assembly: GCA_029932385.1. Taxonomy (GTDB): domain Bacteria; phylum Desulfobacterota; class Anaeroferrophillalia; order Anaeroferrophillales; family Tharpellaceae; genus Tharpella. The sequence goes on from JAOZQE010000081.1 coordinate 5,191, forward strand.
CGTTTTAAGGTGAGGTTTTTGCTTTTTACTTATCGAAGTTTTAATTGTAAATGGAGAATCAGCGATAGATGAAGCCACTTTGGAAAAGGTTTTAGCATGTTTTTCCTGAATCCACTCTTTGACGAAACGGTTAGGAAATTCGATAGAGATAGTATTGTCAGTTATATCTATAAGTTCAATATTTTTAAAAAAAGTATTAAAATCACGACTACCGACCTCGTTCTGGATCTGTTTAAGAATTTGCAACCAGAACTTTTCCTTATCCATGACTTAATCTTTCCCATTCTAAACTGGCAATCTTAATTGAATTAAAAAACCACAGTGATATCAATATGTTAAAATATTTATATTGGGTTTTTTATTGAACTGCTAATCATAGCAGGAATGACTAATTTTGACAACTGGAAAGTTTTGTTGTAGAGAGCCTTTTTTTAGATTAAATTTTTAATTATTGAACTCAATCGGACCTTATGAACAGTTTTGCTATTACGCTGCTTTTTTTATTAGCGGTTTTTACGGATTTCAAATTTGCGGATAGTTTATTGCAAAATCTTCATCCTGTAATTGGGATTGGACACCTGATAAATTTTCTGGAGAGTTTTTTCTATCCGGTACCAAAGAATCGGAAAAAGGAGTTTGTCAGCGGATTTATCCTGACGGTAATAGTCGTTTTAAGTTGCTATCTGGCGGTAAAGGTTTTACTTTTTGTCAGTTCACGTGCGGGCATGCTTTTTTTCTATCCGATTTTTTTCTATCTGGTTTATACCGCTATCGCCTGTGGTGGCTTGGCCCGAGAAGCGCAAAATGTTCTTACAACTCTGCAAACCAATGGTGTAACTGAAGCTCGTGTAGTTCTGGCTCGGATTGTCGGGCGTGAGACCGGCCAATTAGATGAGGATGAGATCTGCCGGGCCGTAATTGAAACGGTTGCGGAGAATTTCAGCGACGGGGTCGTGGCCCCGCTTTTCTATTTTTGGCTTGGGGGATTGCCGCTGGCCTGGGCCTATAAAGCGGTAAACACTTTGGATTCAATGCTGGGTTACAAGGATCAACGCTATCTCTATTTCGGTCGCAGTGCGGCATATCTGGATGATATCGCAAATTTTATTCCGGCTCGTTTGAGTGCACTTCTGCTTATCGCAGCTGCCGCTATAAAAGGTTTGGACTGGCGTTTCGGATGGCAGATTCTCAAACGTGATCGCCGGGCTCATGCGAGTCCCAATAGCGGTTATCCAGAAGCCGCAATGGCAGGAATTTTAGGTTTACGTCTGGGCGGAGATAATTATTATCACGGTCAGCTTGTAAAAAAACCATATATCGGTGAACCCCTGAATCAGGTTACCGGCCAGGATATATTAAAAGCCATAAATATTCTTTATTTAAGTACAGCGCTTTGTGTAGTATTTGTGTTGCTGTTCTGGGTTTAAAGTACGATAATTTTAAAAAGGAATTTATAATAAGTGCTGGAAAGTAATGAAAAAGGTATGGCGGTACATGGTGGCGAAGTTTTTCGGCTTGCATCCCAAAGTGGAATTGAGCCTGATGCGATTGTAGATTTTTCCGCGAACATTAATCCTCTGGGGCTACCTCCCGGGGTTGATTTAGCCCTGCGGCAGGCTCTGCAAAATCTTTCTAACTATCCTGAGATTGATGCTGGAACCTTACGTTCAAAAGTGGCAGACCGGCACCATTTACCAATTGACAGTGTTATTGTCGGTAACGGCTCAAGTGCACTTATTTACTTATTGGCCCGAGCTTTAAAACCGAAAAAATCACTCATCTGGTCACCGACATTTTCCGAATATGAACGTGCCTTAAAACAGGTTCAGAGTGAAGTCGTAAACCTGAACTGTTTAAATCCTGAAAAAAATTTCCCCTTAGATGAGATCATCACGGCAACCGTGAAAGCCGGGCCAGAACTGGTTTTTTTATGCAACCCCAATAATCCGACCGGAGCTCTGTGGTCGATTGGTGAGTTGGAGAAGATCGCTTCAGTTTTTAAGACAGCCGGGATAATTTTAGTTCTGGATGAAGCTTTTATCGATTTTGTCGGGGGGGAATCATCTTTTGTGAGTCGGCTGGATGAATTTGATAATATAATCATTCTGCGTTCTTTGACCAAGATTTACGCTTTGGCCGGGATCCGCTGCGGCTATCTTGTAAGTTGTCCCGCAATCAACCGCCTTTTGAGCCCTTTTCTGGAGCCCTGGAGTGTTAACAGCCTGGCTTTAAGGGCCGCAACTGCAGCTTTGGAAAATGATGATGACTTCATTAAGCAGACAATATCTTTTATTGCAGGAGAGCGGCAATATCTTAGCAAAAAGTTTGCTCAATTAAAATTTCTTAAATCCTATTCGGCCTCTGCCAACTACATTCTGGCGCAGGTTGACCTCGGTATAGATTGTGGCGATTTGCGTGATTTTCTTTTTTCCCGGGATAAAATAATGATTCGTTTGTGTGATGATTATGTGGGGCTCGGCCCTAATTTTGTTCGTTTCGCGGTGAAAAAAGAGAGTGAAAACCGCATGCTTGTTAAGGGTTTGTCTGAATTTCAGACTCGCCTTGAAGGATAGATTTTAAGGTACAGTTAATTTTTTTTAAGGATTAAATATTATTTTTCGTCTTTAAGCTTTTTATTGACGACATAAAACAGCGAAATTGATTTGTCAGAATTTGACCGGAAGAGTAAGGTAGATGCTTTCTCTATCAGAGTCAAATGGACAATACAAAGCGCTTGACTTTTTTATTGTATACTATATACTTAAAAATCTGGTCTGTTAGCCGATGAGATAGATTAAGTCTGGATAATCGGTGCTGAAACTATTTCACAACTCTTTAAAACTAACTTATAAAATTGTCGAGTTTTACGGTTTTTTATGAAAAATATCTCCTCAATAATTTCTGGACATAAAACCTTGCGTGAAAAAATTGTTGAGGTTTTAAGAGATGCGATCATTAGGCAGAAAATAAGACCTGGTGAGCGGATTACCGAGCTTGAGGTAGCCGAACGTTTTGGTATCAGCCGGACCCCGATTCGGGAGGCTTTCCGCCAGCTTGAGTCGGAGGGCTTTCTGACGATCATGCCTCGCAAAGGAGCCGTGGTATCATCGATTGAAGAAAAAGATATCCGGGATTTTTATGAAATAAAAGGGGTCTTAGAAGGTTATGCTGCCCGTCAGGCGGTTGCGCGAATGACCGAGAAAGATATAACCCGCCTGGAGGAGTTCAATCGAGAGATTAAATTGTGTGCCGAACGCCAGGATGTTTCGGGTATGACCCGGGCCCATAATGCTTTTCATGACCTTATTTTAGAAACCTGCGGCAATCGTAAAATTCAGCAGGTTGTCGGCGGTCTGGTACGTCAGTTTTTGCGTTTCCGGTTTTATGTTGCCTCCCTGGTACATGTGGAAGAGATTTTACGTGAACATGTTGATATAGTTGCGGCAATTCGCAGCGGGGACGGAGCGCGCGCGGAAGCCTGTATGAAAATGAATGCTCGGCTCGGTTTGGAAGTTTTATTGAAAGAGTTTACCGGTGGTATCAAAAATTAGA
>JAOZQE010000082.1 GCA_029932385.1 bacterium
CTAGCATTAAACTCTACGACAAGCGGCACTTCTGCCCACAGGAAAGAGTCCGGAAAAAGATGAAAACATACATTTACATCAACGGATCTGTAATCCCCGAAAACGAGGCTGCCATATCCCCTATGAACCCGGGATTTCTTTTCGGCGAAGGACTGTTCGAGACCCTCCGCGCAGATACCGGCATAATCTTCATGCTCCCGGAACATATTGAGCGTATGCGGGCCGGCCTGAAAATGCTTAAGTTGCAGATCCCACTGGATTTCGACCAGATAGCGACTATCTCAACCGAACTTCTGATAAAAAACCGGCTTTTGCACAAAACGGCCTCAATCAAGTTAATTTGCTGCGCAAGAAACCTGGAGTACAAAACTTCCTCACTTAAAGCATCGACCTCCCTTATAATCAGGGCGACAGAACTTGACCTTAATGAAATTGGAAAACGGCAACGGGGAATGCGGGCTATGATTTTACCCTGGCGAAGAAATCGCAGCAATCCTCTACTATCCATTAAAAGCCTGAACTACCTGGAAAACCGCTACGGCTTAAATGAAGCTGTAAGAGCAGGATTTGACGAAGGAATTTTTCTTAATCAGGATGGAGAACTCTGTGAAGGTACATTTTCCAATCTCTTTCTGATCCGGCAGAGAACACTCCTGACACCACCTCTTAACGCCGGCATTCTCGCCGGAACCACCCGGGCCTTTATTCTGCACAAAGCCCGGCAAGCTGGTATCGAGTGTCAGGAGATGCCGCTACCAGCAAATGAATTAAAAAATTGTGACGGCGCGTTTCTCACCAGTTCACTTATGCGCCTGGCACCGCTGACCGGGGTTGATCGAATAACTTTCGACCTCGAAAAGATTACTGTTCTCCGCAGACAACTGCTGAATTTCTTCACATAAACTCCCCCCATATAAAAAAAGGCAACGGTTTAAACCGTTGCCTTTTTTAGCTATCAAACAGCTATTATTTCTAACAAATTCTTATGTTACTTCCGCCAGAAAGGAATCGGGGCCTTGTCAAATGAAGAACTTTGGTTCTTCTTAACATTCACACCTTTCTCTGCCTGAACGCCCTTGTTTCCAACCGCTGCTTTACGCCAGAATGGTACCGGGGCTTTACTGAAAGAGTCAACTTTTTCAGACTTTGCGGTTGCTGCTGAGACCCGTTTCTGCTGCGATTTTTGCAGTTGCTCAGCATGAGGATGCTGCATTGTCCGCCAGAAAGGAATCGGAGCCTTGTCAAATGATGCATCTTTTGGCGGAGCCTTAGTAGTAGCAGCTTGTTTAACTTTAACTTCACGAACCGGAATCGACAAAGCGGCCAGTTTCGCCTGCAGAACATCTATTTGTGTCTGTAGAGTTTTAACTTGCGCTTCAAGAGACTGGATTTTCGTCTGGCTCTGTTCAACCTGAACGGCAGCCGCTTTCTTTATCGGTGCCGCCGAGATATAATAGAACCAGAATGCTGCCAGACAAAATAGAACAACAAACAGCGGCATCGTGCTGAAACTGCTGGAGTCAGATTTTTGAGAAGTGGTCTCTGCGGTTTCGGTTGTTGTCATTTCAATCTCACCTTTTATTTCTTCTTTTATATTTTCAGTCTCCGACGGCGGGCTTGCAACAGCAACCTCAGCCTCCGGCACTTGGGCCTCAATAATTGTTTTTTCGACTGCAACAGCCGGAGCTTCCGGTTCATCAGCAACTACAACTCTGGCCTCTGCCGACGGAGCTGGCACCACTGCTGGAGTGACAGGCACCGGTTTCTCAACCGGAACCGTTTCTTTAAGACCAGCAGCACTGAAAAAAGCTGCCATCTTATCCTTGTCAACCTCACTCGCCTTAGGATTTTTAACAACCATCTTTTTCCGTTCAGAACCTGCGTCTGGACGTTTCACGATTTTAGCTGCAGTTTTCTCACGTTTTGCCGGTTTGGCCTTCTTCACACTCTTTTTTACTTTTTTGGTTGTCATGCAAACAACTCCTTATAAACATTCTGATAATCTTCACGAGCCCGGGATCGTCCTCCAAACTCAACAATTGTCTGCTGGCGGCTGGATGCCTGTTGCACCTTGGTATCAATCCGCACCGCTGGCAGGACCAGATCTCCATACCGCTCAATAAGAGCCGCTAACACATCTTTGCTGACATTAACCCGTTTATCAAAAAAGGTCGGCAGAATTCCGCAAACCTTAACCTTTTTTTCGAAATACTCTTCAATCATCTGTAGATTTTCAAACACCTGGCCAGCACCAACCAGAGCCAAATAGTCCATGCTAACCGGCAAAAGCAGTTCATCGGCAAAAACCAGCGCATTCTGACTTAAGATTGACAGCGAGGGAGAACAATCGAGTAGTACCACACTGATATCCGGAATCACTTCTTTGATATCAGCCAAGGCTCTTTTCAGAGCCTCCTCTCGGCGCGGCCGAGTCACCAGAACAGTTTCACAGGCCGCTACAGTCCGATCTGAAGGCAGACAGAAAAGGTTCTCACGCGCCTCGACCAGACAATCCGCTAAAGGTTTACCATCAACCAGAAGATCATAGAGGGAGTTGTCACTCTCTAAGCCGAAACTTTCAGCAATATTTCCCTGGGCATCAAGATCGACAACCAGAACCTTCTCTCCGGCTACAGCCAGACAGTGGGCCAGGCTGATAACGGTTGTTGTTTTACCGGTACCGCCCTTAAAATTCTGACAGGCAATTTTACGCACCCTTAAAAACCTCCCTCCGTAAGTTTTCGACTATAGTGTACTGCCGCCGGACTTCTAGCAAATGCCCTTTCAAAATGTCAAGTTATTTCACATCCGCCCTGCCTTGAAGCAGATTATTACTATAGCATTTTACAAATAATCTCAAGTAACCAGCAGACGGTAGCCGACACCGACGACAGTTTTGATCAGCGTCGGATTATTGGGGTCGTTTTCAAGTTTCATCCGCAAATGACGCACATGCACGTCAATGGTCCGACTCCATGAATAGAGTTGGCGCTTACCCCATAAAGCCTGCCGAATTTCCTCACGGGTCATAACCCGCTCCCGGTTTTCCGCCAGAAGTTTGAGCAGGTTGAATTCTTTTTTGGTTAATTCAACCTCGCGACCAGCCAGTTTCACCCGGTGTTCTTTACGATCAATCACCAATTGGCCAACCTCAAGTACCAGGTTTTCCTCTTTGTCAACCGCCACCCGACGCCGGAGACAGGTTTTAATCCGAGCCTGCAGTTCGAGAAAAGCAAAGGGCTTAACCATATAGTCATCGGCACCGCACTCCAAACCTAAAACCTTATCCGAAAGCCCGTCACGAGCGGTCAGCATGATTACCGGAAAGTCAAACTCAAGCTCACGCAGGCGCCGACAGAGCTGAATCCCATCGATATCCGGCAGGGTCAAATCTAAAATCAGAAGATCCGGTAAGCGCAAATCAAGCTCCGACAAAAGATCATTTCCGGTAACAAAGGTCTTAACTGAAAATCCGGCCAGCTTAAGGTTGCCCTCCAGTACCGTCAGAATATCAGGGTCGTCATCAACCACCATTATCAAACTGTCACTCTTTTTCACAATCTGCCTCAACCCCCAGCTTTACACTTTTATCCCCGACTAAAGTCACCGTAAAAACAGTTTCGCCGCCCGGCCGGCTCTGCGCCCGCAAGGAACCGCCGTGGGCCTCAACCAGCCCCCGGGCAATGGCCAGACCAAGGCCGCTGCCGGAACGGCCGCTGCTTTTCCGGCCCCGCCGATAGCGGGTGAAAATGATCTCCAACTCTTCTTCGGCAATCCCCGAACCGTGATCGATAATCCTAATCTCAACCAGCCCGTCCCGGCGGTTCAGTTCAATTTCAACCGTCCCCCCCGGATAGGAGAACTTAACCGCGTTATGAACCAGATTCATAAAAACCTGATTTAAACGCTGATAGTCTGCAAGTACGGTGACTTCCGACAGCACACCCCGCATTTTTACAACAATCCCCCGTTCTTCCGCAGAAACTGTAAAGAGAATACATATCTCCCGCAAAAGGTCACTCAGGTCGACCTCTTCCAGATCAAGTTCAACCTGATCAAGATCAATCCGGGCAATATCAATCAGATTGTTGACCATTTCAACCAGACCCTTAATATTACGCTCCAACAGGGAGAGATAGGTCTGCTGATCTGCGTCGGTTACAGTCTGAAGAAGATAGTCGACGCCGCCGCGAATCGTCGTTAACGGAGTGCGCAGTTCATGCGAAACGGTGGCTAAAAAATCAGTTTTTAAAATATCCTGTTGCCGCAAAGCCCGATTGGCGGCGAGCAGATCGTGATTGACCCGGCGCAGATCTTTCGTCGCTTTGTCAATCTTGTTTTCCATCTCCAGACGCTGATTGCACAGGGTCACCGACATCTGAGCAAAGCTGCAGGATAAAACCCCGATTTCATCGTTACGATAGACCGGTTTTATGATCGCATCACCATCCCTCTCAAAAAGTTTGACTTTGCGGTTTAAGTGTTTCAGGGGGCGAACCGTCAAAATGTGATTCAGGAGCACCAGCACCACCACTGTCAGGAAAACGATCAAACCAGCATCAAACAGGAGGGAGCGGTGCAGGGCCGCTATACGTCCCTCGGCTGCGGAACTCGGTATGATAACACTAAGACAACCACGCAATTGACCTACTTTATAACCCTGATAATGGTGACATTTAAGACAGGAAGGTTCGATATAGAGGGCTTTAATAAAACGAAATACCGACTCACCATCCAGGGTCTGGAGCAGAGAGTACTCCTGCTGACCCTCTTCGGAAAAGATCTCTAAAGCCCGCCGTTCGGTACCATCAGGAGCATTTTCCCGATTAATCAGATGAGTGCTGGTCAAGCGAAAACGATAGAGACTTGACTCGGCGGCATACTCTGAAAGTTCACGCGTCACCATCGCCGGATTCCGGCGTAAAAGAATATCGCCACCGGTTGTTTCAACAGTGCTGTTTTTGAGATAAGGGTTGACTTTGCGGCCCGGGCTCTTTTCCACATAGACCCCGCCCTGATCAGCCAGCCAGCTTCTAGTCAAAAGAATCTGCTGACTTAGCAGCCGGGCCTGCTCCTCAAGCTGTCCCAGGATGAAACTTTTTTCAATCTGATAGAGCTGGGTAAAACTTACCGAAACCACCAGGGCAATCAGACCGACTACCGCCAGCAGATATTTCCCCCCGATCCCCAACCGAACCAATTTCACAGTAAAACACCCTAACCCGATAATACTAATGTCAGAATTTGAAACGGTTCACATATTTACTACTCATTGATGATTGAACCGCTTGTGACAGAGGCTTAGCACAATTAACAGAAAATTAACACACTTTAACTAAACCTTTACATAGAATCTGCTTAGATAAGCATTGTGCTTTTATCGTAACAATCAATTAAGCGTTGGGCTCTCTTTCCGGCTTCTTCGGTTAGACTGTTGTCTGGAAAACAGTGATTTTTAAACCTTAATCTGTAAACAAGGAGGTGTCTGGGGATGAGTGAAAAAGAGGGTGGCGGCCAAGAAGTCAGCCGCCGAGATTTTCTTGCCAATGCAGCGATGACCGTGGGCCTGGTTGCCACTATGGGAACTGCCGGGGTCTACGGGGTTCGCTACCTGGTACCCAAAGCCAAGGTGAAGAAATTCGTCGATGTACTGGTAACCAACCTGAAAGAGTTGACCCCCGGTGTGGCCCGGGAATTTATTGATGCCACGGGCCGTAAAGGAATTTTAGTCAACAACAACGGCAAGGTTAAAGCCTTCTCCAAAATCTGCACCCATTTAGGTTGCGAGGTCGAATGGCATCAGCTGAAAAAAGAGTTCTACTGTCCCTGCCATGAAGGTTTTTTTGACGCTGACGGCAAAAACATCAAAGGTCCGCCACCACGCCCGCTCGATGAGTTTAAGGTGACGGTCAAGGATGACAATATCTATGTCGCCCTGGAAGAGGTGTAGCTTATGGAAGATGTTAAAAAAGATGACGGCTGGATCGACAAAACCCTGCCGGTTGACTGGGACAAAGTCAAAGAGGAAGCGATTGGTGAGATTCTGCCCCACCACATGAAATTATGGTGGTACTGTCTGGGCGGTGTTCCGGCAATTATGTTTTTGATTTTAATAATCACCGGCATGATGCTCGCGTTTCACTATGTGCCGCACCCGGACATGGCCTACGAAAGCGTGGTCAGAATAACCACGGAAATCCCTTATGGCTGGTGGTTGCGTTCAATCCATCGCTGGAGTGCGGAGATCATGATCGTAACCGTATCCCTGCACGCAATTCGCGTTTTTGCAACCGGAGCTTACCGTCATCCACGTGAGTTGTGCTGGATGACCGGCGCCATCCTCCTGCTGCTGACCTTCGGCTTAGGCTTTACGGGCTATTCCCTGGTTTACACCCAGATGTCCTACTGGGCCATGACTATCGGCACCGGGATCGCGGCTAAAACCCCATTTATCGGATCTTTTCTCTCCCGCTTCATGCTGGGAGGCGAAACTATCGGTGAGGCCACGTTGAACCGCTTTTTTATCCTCCACGCCGCCATCCTGCCGAGTATCACGTTCCTCCTGGTCTTCGTTCATATTGTTCTGATCCGCCTGCACGGCGTAACCGAACATCTGGTCGGCATCCAGCGGGAAGTTGTTAAGGGCCTCTCACGCGGTGATGAATAGGAGTATAATCATGACTAATGAACCACAAGAAACCCAAGAGGATTACCGTTTTTTCCCAGATCATATCCTGACCGAGGTTAATATCGGACTTTTCCTCTTTTTTCTCTGCTGCATACTGGCGATTGTCCTGCCGGTCGAAGTCGGAGAAAAAGCCAACCCCTTGGTCACACCGGAACATATCAAGCCGGAATGGTATTTTTATCCCATGTATAAATGGATCAAAATGACCCCGGAAGTCGTTGGTATCTTCTTTCCGATGCTGGTCATCGGCATTTTTATCGGCTGGCCATTGGTTGATAACTTTATCGTTAAAGTTACCAACAACAAAAATTTACCAATATTTATCGGGCTCATCGGCATGGTTTTCGTCACCACACTGATGATTCTGGAAGCTTTACCACATTGATGACAAATTTTAACTTTTTAACCATTTATAACCTTTTATTTCAGGAGAGATAACCATGGATTCAAGCGCAAAAAAATGGTTGGTGTTCATCATGTGCATCTTCCTGCTGGCGGCTCTTTTTCTCGTCGCCCGCTACGAATCGGTTCGTTTTGCCACCAAGATGGGCATGGAACCACATAAAATTTATGTCAGTGACGCCAGTAAGCCCTGCTTGGAGTGTCATAAACGTAAAGGTGTAGCACCCAATATGATCACCCAATGGGAAAGCAGCAAGCACGCCGCCAAAGGAATTGACTGTGTACAGTGTCATACAGCCGAAAAAGGGGATTTCGATGCCTTTACCTGCCCGGAATCAGATATCCTTGTAGCTCAATTCCCCACCCCAAAAGATTGTGCCAAGTGCCACAAGGAAGAGGTTCAGGAGTTTACAGAAAGTAAACACGCCTTCCCTTTCTGGCTCTATGCCAATGCCGACCGGGCCGTTTTTGAACCCATCATGGGTACCAAACACGGTTGTGAGGAGTGTCATCAGATTACCAATTACTGGCCTGACGGCAGTGTCGGTGAATGTGATGCCTGTCATCCCAAACACGGTTTCTCAATTGCGGTTGCCCGTCAACCCGATACCTGTGGCGAGTGCCATGTCGGCCCCGACCATCCGCATATCGAGCTCTACAACGAATCAAAACACGGCAATATCTTCAGAACCCAACAAGGCAAAATGGATTTGAATTTCAAGAGTTCGGATAAAGATCCGATCCCGATTGAAGTTCCAGTCTGCACAACTTGTCATATGGATGCGGTTCCCGGCGTCAAAGGGACACATAACGTCAGTGCTCGACTGGCTTGGGAATCACAGGCTCCCTGGAGCTACCGCTCGGTCTGGTTTGATGAGAAACTGGGTAGCTGGGAAGACAAACGAACCCGCATGGCCGGGGTTTGCCTCAACTGTCACGGTAAAACTTTTGTCAATAATTACCTCTTGATCGCGGATCTGACTAACCTGCAGTACAACGAAATCCGCCGCGCCTTTGTCTACTGGAACAAGAAATACACCAAGTCAGGCATCATCAGTCGCATTGAAAAGGATGGCAAGTTTTACTCTAATCCGGTAATCAACGGTTGGGATGAAAAACCTGAACATTTAATGTACAATTCATGGCATCATGAAGGTCGACGTTTTCGCATGGGCGCGGAGATGATGGGGGCCGATTACACCAACTGGCACGGTCTATGGGAACTCCAGCACAACATGATGGAGATGATTGAATATGGTGCCAACCACGGTGATGAAGAAGCTAAAGCCATCGCCGAAAGCACTAGCCCAACCAAATTCATGACCTACAAACTCTACGACATCCCCGGCAATGAGTGGGGTATCGGCACCGAGAAAAATCGCCTGCCGGTTCTCTACAAGCTTATTCCCAACTACTGGGAAAAGATCAAAGCCAACGTTGAAGAAGCCTTCAACCATGGTCTCCTGAGTAAAGATCAGTGGGATCTCTGGATGGAGCGCTACAACAATAAGGAACACTACATGGGTACTAAGTATCCGCCACATCCGGTCTTTGAAGCCTATAAAGCCCGTAACAAAAAGGAT
>JAOZQE010000018.1:0-10831 GCA_029932385.1 bacterium
GCGCTTGTCTGGCAGACAAGAGGTCGACGGTTCGATCCCGTTCAGCTCCACCAATAGTTATTAAAAGCAGGTATCTGTGTGATATGCAGATACCTGCTTTTCTGTTTAGGCTAAATTGTATTCAGGAGAAAGTTGTGAAGATTATAAAAAATAGCGATGGCAAAAAAGCTGTCAATAAAGAGATCGGCAGTATTGAGGTAGCGGAGCTTCTCGATACCAGTCCTGATAATGTTAACTACATGGCCCGCAAAGGAATTTTGCCGGCTCATAAAGAGAGAAAATTCTGGCGTTTTGAAAAGCGCGCGATCGTCCGCTGGATTCGCTCGCACAAGTTGGTCGAGTTATAATCGGACAACTTTTTTTGTCGTATTAAAAGGGCAAATTTTTTTGATTCAGTCATAAATAGCCTATTCCGACCAATACTTAAAATGGTCTGAGTGGGGTTTTTATAGAAAGCCGGAGCTGCTTAAGGTATCTCCGGCTCTATTTTTTTAAACCTTTCCCGCCTTCTAAACTTCCATATAAATTTTACTTTCTCTTTCTTCGCCTGGTGTTGGTGAAAGAGCGTAGGGTTAGTCAGGGTTTTACTTGACATTATCCGGTGCTCTGTGTAGACCCGAAGTTCGGTTCCGGTGCATCCGGAAATCAGGGGTTGACTTTAGTTGGCGGCTGAAATTTAAGCCGATAATTTTTATTTACAGGGTAAACCGGGATGGAAATAGGCCAGAGTGAGATTCTTATCGATGCTCAGGGTGAGTGGTCGTATGAAGGAAACCGAATTGTGCATCCTGAGGTGCTTAATCTATTTAAAAGCTCATTGACTTATGATGATGAAAGGGGTGAGTTTTTTATCGATTATAAGGGTAAACGAGCTCCGGTAAAGGTTGCGAAAACACCCTATTTTATCCGGGATGTCGGGTTGGAAAAGAGTGCATCGGGAGAGCTTGTTAAGGTGGTTTTGGAAGTTGATGACGGCAGCCGTGAAACCCTTGATCCTGAAACTCTGGCACTTGATGATGAGGGTGTGCTGCAGGTTAAGATCAAGGCCGGGCGCTTTGCGGCCCGGTGCCTGGCAGCGGCCCACTTTCGGATTGCAGAATTACTTGAAGAGGATGACTCAGGTAATTTTTTTATTGTAATTAATGGCATAAGGTTCAGCGTAGGCCAGATTAACTGAACTTTAGGAGAACTTAAAAGATGAGTGATATAAGCAGGATTATAGATGAGGCTGACAACACCCTTTTAGTTAAGCTGGTGATGGATTCATTCCGGCGGACGATTGTCCACTACGGCTACTGGCTGGCCCAGGTCGAGCATCAGCTGGGCTCGGAGAAGGCGGTGGCCGTGGAGAAAAATGTCTGGGATGCGAGTCTCGGCAACCAGATGAAGCGTTTAGGCAAGATTTTGGGGTTTGAGGTCAAAGACGGGATTCCGGCCCAGCTCTATAAACTCTCCCGGGAGGAGTTGCTTGATCTTTTGAAAAATCTCGGGGTTAACTGGCTTGCCAATGACGGCATCTGGTTTCAGGCGGTCGAAAAAGAGCATGGTATGAACGATGCCAAGCGCTGCAATGACACCTGCTGGACTCGCTACTCTCCCTACGAGGCGGAACGGATAAAAGAGCTGCTGGAGTTGCCCGACAACGGCGGTATTGTCGCCCTGAAAAAAGCTCTGGCTTTCAGAATGTACGCCCTGATCAACAAACAGTCGATTGAGGATGTTGATGAGAGATGTATTATCTTTCGCATGAATGAGTGTCGGGTGCAGGTGGCGCGGCAGCGCAAGGGGCTTGAAGACTATCCCTGTAAATCGGTCGGCCTGGTTGAATATCCATATTTTGCCCGGACTATCGACTCCCGGATCAAGACTGAATGTATCGGCTGCCCGCCCGATGCCCATCCCGAAGGCTGGTTCTGCGCCTGGAAATTCACGCTGGTGGAACGGGAGTTGTAATGGCAAACAATATCCTGGAATTTTCTCTGAATCGTTCAACCTCGGTCGAGCCCCTGAATGACGGCAATCTGCTTTCAATCTGTCAACTGCGGGATACGTTTACGGCGGCGGAAATCCGGATGCTGGTCAAAATGCCGGAGCTTGAGATTGCCGAGATTTCCGGCTCTTTCCGCCATGCTTATCTCGATGAAATCGAGGATCTGAATGCCGCCCTGCAGCAGCTTTTAGGGGTGCGGGTCGGGGCCGGGATGTTAAAGATCATTAAAGGTCTGCTGGGTGAGGCGGAAAATCTGGATCAGGTTGTTTACATGGTCGAGGAGGCCTGTCACGGGGTGATTCTGCATCTGACGAAAAAGGTTCTGCTCAAAGCCCCCGAAGACGCGGAGGCTAAATTTGCCTTCTATGCGAATATGGTGAAAAAGAGCATTCGTCTCTATGACCGCTGCGCGGCTTTTGCCAAAGGTTCGCCCCTGGTGGCCGAGCTCGAAGCTGAGCAGCGGGCCGGAGGTGAGCGATGATCTCTGAATTTAACCGGAATAAAGTGATTAACGTTGTCAGTCTCGATGCTGCGACTCTGGCCGTACACGGGATTCTGGATGATTCGATTTACAGTTTAGAGCTTGATTTCAAGGTGAGGATTGATGATCTGGTCTGTTTTGCGGTCAGCGGCCGCTGGCTGCGCTGGACCACCCCGGAATGTCCTGAAGCGTTGAAGTTTCTGGCTCAGGCGGAAGGCTTTTGTTTGGAGCCCGGCATTGATGAGAAAATCCACAAAATTATCGGGCGGACGGCCTGCCGCCATTTCGCGAATCTCTTTATCGAGTGTGCCTACGCCGTCCGGGAAACCGTAAAACTGTTGCACTGGCAACAGGCCCAGGCGGATGGTTCGGAGTTGTCCTTAAAGGATTTTTTACAGCGCGGAAAGCCGCAGGAGGGAGTTGCTGGAGCCACAGAGCGATCGACCGCAGCGGCAAACAAGGTTGAGATAAAAGCTGATTCAGCTGCCGCTGTGGCCGTTGACGGCCTTAAAGAACCCGCAAAAAAAACCGCCGGGAATGCGGCGGTTGGCAAAGGCGGTTTTGTGATTGATCTCCATGTTCACACTTCCCCGGCGTCGCCCTGTGCTTCGGATTCAGTCACGGCCATGATTATTGAGGCGAAACGGATCGGCCTGCAGGGGATCTGCCTGACCGATCACAACTATCTCTGGTCGGAGAGTGAGATTGAGGCCCTGCGCCGGAAGCATGATTTTCCGGTTTTTCGGGCCAACGAGATTGTCACCGAGCAGGGCGACATGCTGGTTTTCGGCTTCTATGAGGATGTGCAGGGGATTATTAAATTGAGAGAGTTAAAGCGGCGGGTGGCCGCCGTCGGCGGTTTTATTGTGGCCGCGCACCCGTTTCGCGGTTTTCTCACGTTCGGAGCCGATGACATCGGTTTGACTCGTGAAAAGGCCGCTTCCCGGGAGATGTTTCAGCTGGTAGATGGAATTGAGGTTTTAAATGGTAAGGTAACCGAAACCGAGAACGGTCTGGCGCAGGAGGTGGCGCAGGCTCTGAAGCTTCCGGCTACAGGCGGCAGTGATGCCCATGATGTCTCCACCGTCGGCTTCTATGCCACGGTTTTTACTCAGGCCGTCAACAGTGAAAAAGAGTTGGTAGCCGCCCTGCACAAGGGCAATTATCAGCCTGTAAAATTTCGTTAAATTCAGTCCAGATTAAGGTAGAGACGATGCAGAAAAAAACTGATTGGGAAAAAATTGTCCGGCGACTGGAGCAGCTGCTGCGGTTGAAATCGTTTCCGGTGGCGTTCAAGATGCTTGAAAAAAAAGCGGGACTGGATGAGATTCCTTTTCTGCGGCGGCCTCAGAGCAAGATGAGTATGTGTCAGATGATCAATATGGTGCGCAATTTCGACTGGAGCATCGGGGCCGATCTTGATGATTTTCTCTTCCCCTCCTGTTCGGCTATTCTGGGCCTGGAGGAGTTGCCGAAAACCCATAAAGACGGCACTTTTCGCAATATTGTCTGGGTGGCGACCAAAGCCGATGGGCGTAAATTTGAAGAGTCGATTCCGCGTCTGCCGACCGGGCGTTATGAAGCCGTGGCCATGGCGCCGCTGGTCTACAACCCGTTTACTCCCGACATCGTTTTAATCTATGCCAACCCGGCCCAGATGGTGCTTTTAGTCAATGCTTTGCAGTTTGTCGATTATGAGGTTTTTAACTTCTACTGCGTCGGCGAATCATCATGTTCGGATGCCATCGTGCGCTGTTATGAGACGGGTAAACCTTCTCTCGCTCTGCCTTGTTACGGGGAACGCCGTTACGGCCATGCTCAGGATGATGAGCTGGTTATGGCTTTGCCTGAAAACATGTTGACAAAAGCCCTGTCCGGTCTTGAATCTCTGTATCGGCGCGGGGTGCGTTATCCGATCTGTTTTGCTGGAGCCGAT
The DNA here is from genome assembly GCA_029932385.1 of bacterium. GTDB lineage: Bacteria > Desulfobacterota > Anaeroferrophillalia > Anaeroferrophillales > Tharpellaceae > Tharpella. The sequence goes on from JAOZQE010000018.1 coordinate 4,408, forward strand.
TCTGATCTGGCGGCGGTGGCGCCGCCCACTTACCTGGGTCTGGATGAGATGATGAAAAAAGTCAAGGGCGACGGCCGCCGCACCCTGATCGGAGTGACCGGCGGTATTGCCAGCGGTAAAAGCACAGTTTCCATGATGCTGACTGAACTGGGTTCGCCGCTGATTGATTTTGATCTTATCGCGCGTCAGGTGGTCGAGCCCGGCACTCCGGGTTTGGCGAAAATTGTTGATTATTTCGGCCGCCAGGTTCTGGCGGATGATGGCTCTTTAGATCGGAAAAAGGTTTCGGATATTGTTTTCGGGGATATGGAGAAACGGAAAAAACTTGAAAGTTTTACGCATCCGCCGATCTATGAAGAGTTTTTCAAACAGGCGGATGCAATTGCGGCTGAAAATCCGGAGGCAATTATTCAGGTTTCGGTGCCGCTGCTGATTGAGTTGAACCTGCAGTACCTTTTTGATAAAATTCTGGTGGTGCATGTTCCGGCTGAGGTTCAGGAAGAGCGTCTGGCGCAGCGTGATAATATCAGTTCTGAAGAGGCGGCAAATATTATGAAATCTCAGCTTCCGATAGCCGAAAAACTTCAGTTTGCTGATTTTGTTATTGATAACAGTCAGGCTCTTGACGCGACCAGATCCCAGGTTGAAGCGATCTGGCATGATCTCCAGGCGAAATCACAAAAATAGTCGGTTGGATTTTAAGCTTGCGTATATTTGTGAATCATCGTAAAGACCTCGACCGGAGTATTGTTCACCCTTAGTATTCTGATATAGTTGACTTTTTTCGGTTGACAATCTGTCCTGCCAGCTACTATATAAGAGTGAGTTGGTCTTGATAGTTGATTTTTGAATTGAGCCCATTGGGAGAAAATAGAAACGATGGCCAGAGTTGATGTAGAGATAGAACGCTGTAAGGGCTGCGCCCTTTGCGTTGATGCCTGTCCTGAGCAGGTGCTCAAGATTGGTAAGGAGATTAATCTAGGTGGCTATCAGCATGTTATTGTTGCCAACCCGGACGACTGTACCGGGTGTTGTCGTTGTGCTGAGATGTGTCCTGATGTTGCACTTGCGGTCTGGAGGTAGAGATTGGACATGAGTAGCCCGAAAAAGGTTTTTACAAAAGGTAACGAAGCGATTGCGATGGCGGCCATTAATGCCGGCTGTCGTTACTATTTCGGATATCCGATAACTCCGCAGAACGAAATTCCTGAATACATGGCGGAACATCTGCCGGCGACCGGGGGTGAATTCCTCCAGGCAGAGAGTGAGATTGCCTCAATCAATATGTTGATTGGTGCGGCCGCTACCGGAGTCCGGGTGATGACCTCATCGAGTGGTCCCGGAATCTCTCTGATGCAGGAGGGTTTTTCCTACTTTGCCGGGAATGAGTTGCCTGCAGTGGTTGTCAACATAAGTCGTCAGGGGCCGGGTCTGGGGGGTATTAACGCGACCCAGGGGGACTACTTCCAGTCGGTCAAAGGCGGTGGTCACGGTGATTACAAACTGATCGTGCTGGCCCCGCATACCGGCCAGGAACTTTATGATCTGACTATCAAAGCTTTTGAGCTGGCGGAGAAGTACCGCATTCTGACCCTGATTTTAGGGGATGCGATTCTCGGTCAGATTAAGGAGCCGATCGTGCCCTGGATTCCGGAGAAAACCGCCGGCGATCCAGATCGGGACTGGTTGATTACCGGTGCCAAAGGGCGCGAACCGCGTTTGATCAAGTCACTTTTCTTAGCTGATGGCGAGATGGAGAAGCACTGCTGGCATCTGCAGGAAAAATATGAGCGCATCGAGCGTGACGATGTGATGCTGGAAGAGGTTGATACCGCTGATGCTGATCTGATTGTGGTTGCTTTCGGCAGTGTTGCCCGGATCGTTAAAAGTGCCATAAGTCAGGCCCGGGAAGCCGGTTTGAAGGTCGGTTTAGTGCGACCCATCACCTTGTTTCCGTTTCCGCGTAAACGGCTCTTTGAGCTCGGCGGCCGAACCAAGCATTTTCTGGTTGCGGAGATGAATACGGGGCAGATGGTTGAAGATGTCAAACTCTCTCTGCCGGGTGATTGTCAGGTTGAGTTTTACGGCCGGCCCGGAGGTTCTGTACCGACGCCCGAGGATCTTTATTCAATTGTCAGTGAAAACTGTGAAAAATTACAGGCTTAAGGAAATATAGATATGAAGCAGGTATTTAAGCGGCCTGAGTCGATGACCAGTAAGCCGTTTCATTTTTGTCCGGGATGTCATCACGGCATTGTTCATCGATTGGTGGCGGAAGCCCTTGATCATTTCTCTCTGCGGGAGAAAACCATCGGTGTTGCCTCAGTCGGCTGCTCGGTTTTTCTCTATGATTATTTTGCGGTAGATGTGATTGAATCGCCCCATGGCCGGGCCGCTGCCGTTGCCGCCGGAACCAAACGGGTGCTTAATGACAGGATTGTTTTTACCTATCAGGGAGACGGCGATCTGGCGGCCATCGGCACCGCCGAGGTTATCCATGCTGCCAATCGGGGTGATAACATTACCATTATTTTTGTCAATAATTCAATCTACGGAATGACCGGCGGCCAGATGGCGCCGACCACCCTGCTCGGTCAACGGAGTACGACCTCCCCGTATGGCCGAGATTGTGATCGCGACGGTTATCCGATTAAGATGACCGAGATGCTGGCAGAACTCGAAGGGCCGTCACTGGTCTCCCGAGTTGCAGTCAATACTCCCGGCAATGTCAAAAAAGCGCGTAAGGTAATTCGCCAGGCCTTTCAGATGCAGGTTGAAGGTAAAGGGTTCTCTTTTGTTGAGGTGCTCTCCACCTGCCCGACCAACTGGGGTATGACCCCGCAGGCGGCAAACGACCGGATTGCTGAAGAGATGATTCCCTATTTCCCTCTGGGAACTTTGAAACAGAAGGATGTTGTCGACGTTCTTTAAAGTATTATGAACTTGTAACCGTCCAGATTTGACAAGTTCGGAAAATGTTCGTATGCAAGGCTTGCGAATTCTGAAGAATGAGCGTAACGCAGCAGGCGGATTTTTCCAAACTTGAGTGTAAGGATATTTATGTATAATGATGTAATTATGGCCGGCTTCGGCGGGCAGGGAATCATGGTGATTGGTAACCTGCTGGCTTATGCCGCAATTGTGGAAGATAAGAATGTCACCTTTCTGCCCTCTTACGGGGTCGAGATGCGGGGCGGAACGGCGAACTGTTCGGTAGTGATCGATGAACGCGATATTGGTTCACCGATAGTCGGTCGGCCAATGTCACTGATCATCATGAACCGGCCTTCTCTGATAAAGTTTGAACCGCGGATGAAGCCCGGCGGTGTGGTCATTCTCAATAAAACTCTGATTTCACCGGATGTCTCCGAACGGGATGACATCGATCTGCTGGCTCTCGATTTGAATGCAATTGCGGAGGCCAGTGCCGGTAATGTCCGCTTAGCCAATATGGTGGCTCTGGGGGCTTATGTTGAGAAAAGTGGGGTCGTGGCGGTTGCGTCGGTATCAGCCGCGTTGAAAGATGCCTTGAATCCGAAATATCATAAGATGATTCCCGCCAATCAGAAGGCGATTGAGGCCGGTGCCGCAGCGGCAAGAGGTTAGGAAAATGGAAACAGTCAAAGTTGGTGAGAAGATTAAAGAGTTGCGTCAGGAAGCTAATATCTCTTTACAGGATATGGCGGAAAAGAGCGGTTATTCTACGGCCGTGTTGTCACAGATTGAAAATCACCTGATTTCCCCCTCCCTGGGAGTTCTGGTACACCTGGCCAAGGCGATGGAGGTTAATATCGGGGTTTTTTTCGGTCGTGAAGAGACTGAACCGTTTACCTTGATTCGCAAAGGTGAGGAGCACACGGTTTCGCGTTTTGCCTCGAAAGAAGGAGTGCGTTACGGCTATACCTACGAATCTCTGGGTGCGGGTAAAAAAGGCCGGCGGATGGAGCCGTTTCTTATCACCCTGGAACCGGCAACAATTAAAAATGATAAATGCTACGGTCACGAAGGCGAGGAGTTTATCTACGTTTTATCCGGCTCCATTGATGTCACGTTGGGCGATCATACCGATGTCCTGCAAGAGGGCGACTGTATCTACTACGATTCCGAGATTCCGCATAAAGTCCAGTGTCATGGTGGAGAGACGGCAAGAATCCTGGCGGTTGTGCATCCTTAAAAGATCAGTTTTAATTTTAGGGCGCAGTTGTTTTTGTCAGGCGAGTTCTTGTAACTCGCCTTTTTTTATCTTCACTTAAGGGTTGTCAGGGTCAGGTTGTGACTTAAGCATGGTTGATTTTTTTTCACGCTATCATTTTCGTTCTTTTCTGGACTCCTTTACGGATCCGGTCTGGGTTGTCAATCGTACTCTGCGCTTGATTTATATGAACCCTGCGGCCCTGGATAAATTTTCGGTGCGAATTGATTCTGCGATTGGGAAGTTATGTCATCAAGCTCTTTTTGAAAATCAATTGACTTGTCCTTTCTGTACCATGGAACAAGTATTCATGTCTGGTCAGAGTACGCACATCAACTTTACACTACTCGATATGGATGGCCGTAACCACGTCTATGCCTTAAGCAACTACCCTTTGACTGGAAGTCGTGGTGAAGTTGATTACGGGCTTGCAGTTTGTGTTGACAAGAGTGAGGGTGCCGATCTTTTTGCTGAGATTTCCCGGCTCCAGGGTCTGGCGGCAATGGGTGAGTACAGTGCGGAACTGAGTCATGAAATTCGTAACCCTTTAAACTCAATTGAAATTCAGATGTCGCTTCTGCAGCGAATGGCAACCCGGTTTGAGAGTGCGGAAGCCGATGCTTTTCTGCGGGTAGTTGAGATTGTCCGGGCTGAGAGCCGTCGGCTTAACTCGCTGGCCGGTGATTTTCTTAAAATGCAGCAGAGCCGGAGTCTTACGCTTTCTGATTGCGATCCTTTTGTTGAGCTTGAAAAAGTGGTTGAGGTTTTGCGTGAAGAGGCCTTGAGCGAAGCGATTGAAATACGTCTGAAGTTGGAGAATCGGCCAATTAAACTGCGGGCTGATTGTGAGAAGCTCCAGCAGGCATTCATGAATTTGATGAAAAACGCATTTGAGGCTCTGCTTGAAGGTAAGACGCAGAATCCTTATCTTGAGGTTTGCGGCCGGGTAGTTGACAATCAAGTGATCTTGAGTTTTGCCGATAACGGGCCGGGGATTCCCTTTGCCAACCAGGTCAAAATTTTCAATCTATTTTATACGACCAAGGCCTGTGGTACCGGCATCGGGCTTCATCTCTGCCGGGATGTGATTAAAGCCCATAACGGCGAACTCTCATTCGTCAGTGATGACAACGGGACAATTTTTACAATTGCCCTGCCTTTTTCTTAAAGTCAGGTGATAACAGCTATGAATAGAGCAGATAAATTCAAAATTGTTGTGGTCGATGATGAGGAGCGGGCGGTTGCCGGTCTGGTCGATCTGCTGCGTCTGGACGGTTATGAGGTCGAAGGTTTCAGTCAGCCGGAGCGGGTGCTTGATTGTCTTGGCCGAGAGTCTGTGGATCTACTTTTGACCGATCTCAAAATGCCCGGTCTGGACGGCCTCGAACTTTTACAGCGGGCCCGGGTTTTGGACCCGGATCTGAATGTCGTCATGATTACCGGACAGGGAACGGTCAATGATGCGGTTGCGGCGATGAAGGCTGGAGCTGATGATTATCTGATCAAGCCGATTAATATCGATGAACTTGAGATCGTCATTGCCAGGATTCATGAAAAACGAAAACTTCTCTGGCAAAACCGGATCCTGCGGGAGGCTATCCGGGAAACGGTCAGTCAGGAGGATTTTGTCGGTCAAAGTCCCAAGATGGAGAAGATCTTTCAGGCGCTTCGGGATGTGGCGCCGACCATGGCGACGGTATTGATCGAGGGTGAAACCGGAACCGGTAAAGAGTTGGTAGCCAGGGCTTTGCACCGGTATGGCCTGCGGGCCGAGAAACCTTTGATTACCATAAACTGTGCGGCCCTGCATGAAGGCTTGCTGGAGAGTGAGCTTTTCGGCCATGTTAAAGGAGCCTTTACCGGAGCCGTACGCAATAAGCCGGGGAAATTTTCTCTGGCCGACGGTGGCACAATTTTTCTTGATGAGATTGGAGATATGGCCTTGTCTGTGCAGGCCAAATTACTGCGGGTACTGGTTTCCGGTGAGTTTCAGCAGGTGGGTGGAGAGAAGACCCATTTTGTTGATGTCCGAGTACTGGCGGCCACTAATAAAGATCTGTTGCAGGCGGTAGCCGCAGGCAAGTTTCGTGAAGATCTCTACTATCGTCTCAATGTGGTTCAGTTTATCCTGCCGCCGCTCAGAGAGCGACCCGGCGATGTCGTGCTGCTGGTAAAATATTTTTGTCAGCATATTGCCGAGCGTGAGGGTCGGCCGCTCCTCTATCCGGAGCG
>JAOZQE010000018.1:10931-22157 GCA_029932385.1 bacterium
TGCCGGAATACCTGTTGCGTAGTGAGTCAGTTGCTGAGGGTATCTCAGATAAGGTTGGTGTCAGTAAGCAGCCGTCACTATTTGGGCTGACGATTAAAGAGATGGAAAAACAGATGATTTTAGCGGCCCTTGAGCGCTGTCCCAGTAAAGCTCAGGCTGCTCGTGAACTGGGTATCAGTGTGCGTAAGATTGAGTATCTGGTAAAGGCCTGGCAGAGTTGAAAGGTTTACTTTTACGTTTCCAGTGGCTGCAATAAGTTGCATAGTGGTACTTATTGCAGTTGCTTTTTTATTTGTTGTAGTTGTTGGTAAATTCTTTGATTTTATCAAAAGTCTTGCGGGAAGTTGCATGTTCAAGGCGGCAGGCATCAAGGTCTGCAGTCTTGTGGTCGAGTTCCAGAACCTTGGTCAGGAAGTTGTAGAAGGTTTTGTGGCGTTCCCCGATCTCCTGCGCAATCTTTTCTCCGGCTGCAGTTAACGTCAGATAACTGTAGCGTTCGTAATTTACCAATCCTTTTTCCGCCAGCCCCTTCATTGCACCGGTGACACTCGGCATCTTGACATTGAGACGTTGAGCAACATCTTTAACCCGGGCAACCCTTTGTTCCAGTTGCAGATTAAGGATTACTTCAAGATAATCCTCCATATTTGAGGTTAACTCATCATCCTTCCGCTCGTGGTTCATGGGCTGCTCCTCGGTTAGTTTACTTTCTCTTAAGTTTCTTAGCTACTCATAAGTTTAATAGTTGCCAGGGTTGGTTTTGTCAAACAATTCATTTTAAAATAAGTGATTAATTTTAATTTGTAATCGTCGTTTATAGCTAAAAAAGGCCCGGAAAGTGTTTCTCTCCGGGCCTTTTCAGTTATGATTTAAGCAGCCTGATTTACGGATTTAACTGCTCGCAGGCGATAATGGTCTGTTTGCAGAGAACTGCAGTTGTAACCGAGCCAACACCAGCCGGAACCGGGGTGATCTTTTCGACAACCGGCTCACAATCGGCAAAATCAACATCACCACAGTATTTTCCCGGGTTGTCGGGATCTTCGTTAATACCGACATCGATCACAATCTGGCCCGCTTTAACAAAGTCAGCTTTAACCATTTTAGCACGACCGACAGCGGCAATCAGGATGTCAGCTTCCTGACAGACCTGGTTTAAGTTTTCAGTGCGAGAGTGACAGAGAGTAACCGTGCCGTGTTCGCGTAAGAGCAACATCGCAACCGGTTTACCGACAACCAGAGAGCGGCCTAAAACAACGCAGCGTTTGCCTTTGATCGGAATATCGTAGAAATGGAGCATATCCATACAGGCGGTCGGTGTGCAGGGCGGGAAGCCGGTCAGATCATCGGCGAAGACTTTGGCGGCACCACCTAGGGTTAAACAGTCAACATCTTTTTCGACCGGAATCAGAGCCCGGATTTTACGATCGTCAAGGTGTTTCGGTAACGGGGCAAACATGAGAATCCCATGGACCGAGTTATTAGCCCCGACTTCAGTTACTGCTTTCTCAAAATCAGCCTGATTGATATCTTCAGGATATTCAAAAACTTCATAAGCCATGCCAACCACATCACAGGTTTTTTTGGCACCGCCTTCGTAAAAAAGGTCATCAGGACGGGCACCGACCCGGATAATTCCAAGTTTTGGCATAATATCACGGGCTTTCAGAGCCTCTACCTTTTTGGTTAATTCTGCCTTCATCGCGTCGGCAACCGGTTTGCCTTTCAGAATCTCAGCCATAATGAATTTCTCCTTGAATTATTTATGATAAAATTTGTATAATTTAAGTTCTATTTCTGCAGTTTTCCGAGAACCAGTTCCAGGGTTTCATCCGCAATTTTAGAGCCGTCAGCCAGTAACTGGTCCATTTCTGTTTTGGCGGCTTTATTGAATTCCTCATCCTTAATTCCGTTGATATTAATGATGACATTGAGGCTACCGGAGATCAGAGCGGCTTTCATGAAAGCAACGCCGCAGGCAACATCAGAGATTGCGATCATGGTACCAATTTCACCCATCCGTTGATGGATTTTAATGCCGGCATAAGCCTGACGCATAATATCAAGGGGTACGGAACAGGCAGTTTTGCCGCAGGCTTCCATCGTTTCAGCCTTAAGTTTTTTCTCCTCGTCCGTTTCTCTCGGCATACCATAGGCTTTGGAGAGCGGTTCAAAAACTTCTGCGTCCTTGTCAACCAGAGCTTCCAGGGCGGCGATAACCTTTTCGCCCTTCGCAACGAGCTCTTTGGCCTCATCTTCAACATCCGCATATTTCTTTTTACCGATGGTCAGGTTGCCGACCATGTTGGAGAGAGCCATGCCGATGGCACCACCCATAGCGGCGGCGCCACCACCACCGGGAACCGGTGCTTTAGAAGCTAATACGGTGTTGAAGTCTTTACATGTTTCATTAAGCATTGACATAGTTTTGTCCTCCTGATGTTAAAGTGGATTTAGGGGTCGATCAGACCTTAAAATTGTCGATTGTATTTTTACTCAGCATGAAATCAGGCACCGCTTACAATGGATGCCTTGGTTTGTCAAGTGAATTAAGTTACACTAACCTTTTTCCAGCTGACACTCAACTGTCTGCGGGGAAAAAGGCATAGGAATAAATGAATCGTTTGGGTTGCAGAGCACTCTTTTTCCGATGACAACATTTTTTCTTAACGCATGGCAAACAGAGCGTAGAGGCTGAAAAAGTATATTCCAACCATCAGCAGAGAGTGCAGCGGCCAGCGGCCGGCCAGTTTTCTTTGCGAGCCATAGCGACCGGCAAAAAGATAGATACCGCTCATCAGGAGTCCGATAGCGGCAATCAGGCTCTGGCTTTTCGAGGCGGCAGCAAAGATAGAAGAATGAAAAAAAACCAGGTCGGCAAGAGCCAGAATGGCAATGTTAAAAATATTGCTGCCGAAAATATTACCGGCTGCCATAGCAAAGCTGCCGAGTTTAACCGCACTGAAGGTGACGACTATCTCCGGGAGAGAGGTCGCAACCGCAAGCAGGCTGTTGCCGACAAAAGTGCTGCCCCAGCCGGTTACTGTGGCAATATGTTCAGCGCTGCTTGCCAGAACCATTGACGCGGCGACAATGACCCCGGCATTTATTAACAGGGAGCGTTTAAGCTCCGTCGGGATTGTTTTTCGAGCGGTTTCGGCCTCATGTTGATTCTGGTTGAAATTGCCGCTTACGGCAGTTGCGGGTTGAAATTTGTGGAGTTTCCGCAGGCCGATAATATAGGTTGCAGCGATAAAAAACGAGAAAATGTCAATATGTAGAATCTGCCAGAAACCTTGACTTGCCAGCCCCATCAGAGCGAGACTGATAATTATCAGAGAGAGGTAGGCGGTAAGTTGATTCTCTCTATCGAGACGATGACGTTCCGATTGAACTTTCTGGATAACCAGCAGATCAAGCAGCGCCAAAATTGCCAGGTTTGCAGCATTGCTGCCGAAAATATTACCCAGAGCTAAATTGGGTGCGTTAACCAGCAGGACGGCACTTAAGGTGCTGACCATCTCCGGTAGAGAGGTAACAAAACCAAGCAGAATAACTCCAATAAAGCCTCGGCTCATACCAGTGACTTCGGCCAGTTCATCTCCAGCCTTGGTTAATTTGTGTCCTGAGATGAGAACTGCTAATGCCGCTAATAAAAAAATGATCCAGATCATAGAGTTCCTTTTAGAACTTGATTGGAGGCTGAATAAAGGTCAGAAATTTTCCACATCCATTTTTGTAAACAGAGAAAGTGACAATATCAGGTTTTGTTCTTACTAAAAAAACCCGGTAACTGCATTGGACAGCTACCGGGTTTTTGCAAAACACTTGTATCTTAGAACTGGTGAGGTATTACCCTAATTTGAGGCCACGTTATTCGCCGGCACTCTCTTTTTCCTCACTATCGTTCTCCTCGGTCTCTGCGTCTGCAGCTGCGTCCTGAGTCTCGGTGTCCGTATCATCAGCAACTGTTGTATCATCAGTAACCGCGTCAGCTTCAACCTCTTCAGTTTCAGTTTCAGTTTCAACCTCATCCGCACTTGTTTCAGTCACCTCTTCTTCTATTGCTTCAGTCGTTTCTTCCGCTTCAGCAATATTTTCTTCATTTGCTTCAGTCACTTCTTCGGCTTCGGTTTCGAGAGCTTCAGTTTCATCAGCATCATCGATTTTGATATCACTATCCTGATCAGTAGTTGCCTGTTGCAGGATTTCACCGAAAGAGACTTTACCCTGCTGGAAGCTGTCAGTGATATACTCACCACTTTCCATCTTCTCTTTCTCTTCGGTGAAAGCTTTTATGCTCAGACCGATCTTGCGGTCATCATTATTGATGTTTAAGACCTTGGCAGTTACCGCATCGCCGACTTTAAGCACGTCCTCAACTTTAGTATCTTTATCAGATGTAATTTCTGAGATGTGAACCAGTCCTTCAACCCCGTCTTCAAGCTCAATGAAAGCGCCGAAATCGGTGATGTTGGTAACGGTTCCGTTAACATGGTCGTTAATCATCAGTTTTGCACTGATATTCTTCCAAGGATCTTCATTGAGTTGTTTAATGCCGAGGGAGAAACGCTGATTAGCGGTATCGAGGTTTAAGACAACTGCTTGAATGGTTTCACCCTTCTTGTAGATTTCTCCAGGGTGTTTGAGGCGTTTACTCCAGGAAATATCAGAGATATGCACCAAACCGTCAATATCATTCTCGATGCCGACGAAAAGGCCGAAATCGGTGATATTTTTGATCTCACCCTCAATCTTGGTGCCAACCGGGTATTTATCAATCAGGTTATCCCAGGGGTTGGGTTCAACCTGTTTCATGCCCAGAGAAATGCGACGTTTTTCCGGATCAATGCTTAAGACCACGGCATCAATTGAATCACCAACATTAACGATCTGGGTCGGATGTTTGATCTTTTTGGTCCAGGACATTTCTGAGACGTGAACCAGGCTTTCAATACCTTCTTCGATTTCAACAAAGGCACCGTAATCTTTAATGCTGATAACTTTACCCGCAACCTTGGTACCGACCGGGTAGTTCTCGGCGGCGTTAGTCCAGGGATCTTCTTTGAGCTGTTTGATGCCCAGGGAAACCCGCTGCCGTTCGGCGTCGTATTTGATAATTTTAACATCAATGGTCTCGCCGACATTAATACGCTCGCTCGGATGGTTGACCCGGCCCCAGGAGATATCGGTAATGTGGAGGAGTCCGTCAAGACCACCAAGATCGATGAAAGCACCGTAATCGGTGATGTTTTTAACTACACCTTCAATAGTAGCCCCTTCTTGGAGTTTTTCCAGGAGCTGCTCTTTCATGCTCTCGCGAACCTCTTCAAGAACAACTCGGCGAGAGATAACGACATTGTTGCGTTTTTGATTATGTTTAAGAATCCGGAACTCATAACGCTCGCCGATCAGCTTGTCGAGGTTACGCACCGGTTTAAGATCAATTTGTGAGCCCGGCAGAAATGCGGCCACGCCGATATCAACCGAGAGGCCGCCTTTAACCTTGCTCGTGACAACCCCTTCAATGGTTTCATCTTCATCGGCAATTCGTTTAATCTCTTCCCAAACCTTCATTCTTTCAGCTTTGGTGCGGGAGAGTTGGATGTTGCCGTGTTCATCTTCATAGCGTTCTAGAAATACATCAACTTCATCACCTTCAGCAATCGTACACTCGCCATTGACGTCACGGAACTGATTGAGCGGGATGTGGCCTTCAGATTTGTAGCCGATATCAACCACGACATTGTTATCACTGATTAGGACAATGGTGCCGCTGACTAAACTGCCGACCTTGATCTCCTTGCCCTGGACACTCTCTTCAAACATCGCGGCAAAATCATCATCGTCGAAAGTCTCTTCATTCTCATCGGCAGTCTCAATATCTAACTCATCCGACTCGTCGTTTATTCGCTCAATGCCTTCACCCATAGCTTCTGCCATTGAGGACTCTTCCGGTTCTGTGTTGTTGGTGATGTTGTCTTCTGTCATTGCTTTAAGATTTAACCCCCTGTTAATGATTATCGGTCATGATGAGCGCTGTTTCTTTCAAGCTACGCCCGACCGTAATGCTAGGTTGAAAGCCGGGGAATGCGGCATATTACAACCCAAGTTTTTTGTGCGTTATTGCACCATATTTCGCAATATTTGCGATCTCCCGATACGAATCGGGGCATTTACCACAGGCGGCGCTTAATTGCAAATGAAATTCTTGTCATCGGCTTTTTTAACCTGGAGCCTCACTCTCATTGGCACAAAGGGCTTGTCTAATAAATCAGCTTTGCAGACTTTTTCTGACAATCTCGCCAAGATCTTTGGATATCTGTGGGTGTTTGGCCAAAGTTAAGAGTTCTTTTCGCATCTGTGAGCTGTACGGGTTGGCCAGGCGCTGCCAGCGGCTGAAGTGACCGGCCAGGCGGGCGGCCAGCTGGGGATTTGTCCGGTCGAGGGTGATGATTTCCCGGCTTAAAATCCGGTAGCCGCTACCATCAATCTGATGAAAAGCCGACTGGTTGGCGAGCGCAAAGCTTCCCAGCAGGGCCCGAACCCGGTTGGGGTTGGTACGCGTGAAAGCTGTATGATTGGTCAGTTTCGCAACCCGCTGGCAGGTGTCGGGACGTTTGCTTAACGCCTGCAAGGCAAACCAGCGGTCTAAGAGCAACGGAGTCGATTCACCTTGTTTGAAAAAATCATCAAGTTCGGCAACCTCTTCAGCGGGGCTTATCTCCATCAGACCGGAAAGGGCGGCCAGACGATCGGTCAGATTATCACTGTCCTGGTATTGCTGTTGGCAGAGTCTTTGCGCGGGACCGTTTGCACCGAGGGTGACAAGATAATCCAGAGCGCTATTTTTCAGTCGTCTCCGGGCCATATCCTGCGGCCGGGGCTGATAATCTTCATTGTCCCGCAGACTTAAGAAAAGTTTTTCCAGCTCCTGAGCCCAGCGCTGTGCGAGATCTCTTTTGAATTGTTGCCGGGCTTTGAAAATTGTCTGGGGATCGATTTTTTCAAGTTGTTCGCCAATATATATTTCTCCGGGCAGTTGCAACAACTCACAGATGCCGTCAATCTCGCTGGCAGCCCATTTTCTGCTTATGAGATTACCGAAGGTCTGAGAAAAACGCTGTGGTTCCGGGTTTGCATTGTGGTTTTCCAAAAGATCGATGATCTCAAGCAGCATCAGTTTTTGGGCGGCCTCCCAGCGGCTGAAAGAGTCATGGTCGCAGGCGGCAAGAAAGCTGAGCTCTTCTCTTTCATAGTTGTACTTTAATTTAACCGGGGCGGAAAAACCGCGCAGAAGAGAAGGCACAGGTTTTTGCGGCAGATGTTGAAAGCGAAATTCACTCTCCCGCTCTCTGATCTCCAGAGTTTGTTCCCGAACCGGTTTGCTGCCGGGAGCGGCTGAGTCATCCGCTAAGATTAAATCAAGCTCTTTTCCGTCACTATCGAGGAGAGCAACCCTTAAAGGAATGTGTAGAGGAAGCTTTTCCGCTTGTTGCGGCGTCGATGGGCAATCCTGGGTAACATGAAGAATCAGCTCCGAGGTTGCTGATTGCCAGGATTGGGTGATTTTAACTTCAGGGGTGCCGGCCTGATCGTACCAGAGCTTAAACTGCCGCAGGTTACAATCTGTGGCATCACTCATGGCGGCAAGCAGATCCTCAATAGTTACGGCTTCACCGTCATGGCGGGCGAAATAGATTTTAAGGCCCTGTTTGAAACCTTCTTCACCGAGCAGAACCCCCAGCATCCGGATAATCTCAGCCCCCTTTTCGTAGACCGTAGTGGTGTAGAAATTGTTGATTTCAACATACTCTTTGGGTTGTACCGGATGGGCTAATGGGCCTGCATCCTCCGGAAATTGAAAACTTCGCAGACGACTGACATCGCGAATCCGGCCGCCACCGCCGGGATATGCATAGGCCCCATACTGCTGGTCGCGAAAAACGGTAAGACCCTCTTTCAGACTTAATTGAAACCAGTCCCGGCAGGTAACCCGATTGCCGCTCCAGTTGTGCAGATATTCGTGGGCGATGACCCTCTCGATGGCTTCATAGTCGCCGTCAGTCGCACTCTCCGGCAGGGCCAGGACATATTTAGAGTTAAATATGTTTAAGCCCTTATTTTCCATGGCGCCGAAATTGAAGTCATCGACTGCGACCACCTGATAGAGATCAAGATCATATTCCAGGCCATACTCCTCTTCATCCCAGTGCATCGCTTTTTTCAGAGCCTTGATCGCGTGCCCACACTTGAGCTGATTCTGGTCTTCAACGTGAAAATGAATCGCGATTTCACGACCGGATATAGTTGTAAAACTATCCTCTAAGGTGACCAGTTGTCCGGCTACCAGGGCGAAGAGATAGGCTGGCTTTTTGAAAGGATCTTCCCAGAGCACAAAGTGTCTGTTTTCGGGCAGATCACCGGTTTCAATCAGGTTGCCATTGCTTAAAAGTACGGGGAACCGGGTCTTATCAGCCACAATCCGGGTCGTAAAACTGGTCAGAACATCGGGGCGGTCGAGAAAATAGGTGATCCGGCTGAAACCGTGCGGTTCACATTGGGTACATAGCATTGATCCCGAAGCATAGAGTCCATCAAGGCTGGTATTTTCAAGTGGGTTAATCTCGGTTAAAATTTCCAGCTCAAAGTTTTCCGGCAGCTGGTTTAAGGTAAGATATTCCGTGTCAACCTGGTACTGGTCGCAGTTCAGAACTTTGCCGTCTAAAGTTACTGAGAGTAATTTCAGTTGGCGTCCATGTAACTCTAGAGGGGCATCGGCGGCAGTTGCCGGCGCCCGGCGCAACCGCATCCGGCTGGTTACCCGGGTACACTCTTGCTCAAGCCTGAAAATAAGTGCGATTGATTCAACTAAAAATCTTGGGGCCTGATAATCTTTAAGATATATAGTTTTATCAGAGTCTGTCTCGGACATGAATAGTTACTCCGTCAATAGAATGAAAGGTTAGGGAGTGGTCCCATAGTAAATTTTGTAAAGGGAAGTTAAGGTGTCAAGTTCATTGTCGGTTTTTAGTTGTTGTTGTAATTGTTCATCGTTTAATCGTAAAAAAGGGTTGGTTTGTAGTTCGAGGCTTAAAGTTGATGGGACTAAAGGGCTATTTGTAGCTTGGGCAATCCGGCTTGCATCTAAACGGTTGCTGATTTCCGGGTTGTCAGGGTCAGCCTGATGGGCGTACTCAAGATTTTCAACCGTGTATTCATGACCGCAGTAGATTCGGGTTATATTGGGCAGGGTTTTCAGTCGTTGCAGGTTGCTCAGCATCTCTGTGGCAGTGCCTTCAAAAAATTTGCCGCAGCCGGCATTAAAGAGGGTGTCACCGGTAAAGAGAGCCTCTCCAACCTGAAAGGCGACATGGCCACGGGTATGGCAGGGCAGATGAATAATTTTGATCGCTACATTGGCGAAAGTTATTAGGTCGCCATCTGCGAGTTTATGGTCGCATTTTGTCGGCAGATGAGCGGCATCATCCTCATGAATGGCAATCTTAGATTCAGGATAGAGTTTTTTCAGCTCCCTGACACCGCCACTGTGGTCATAATGGTGATGGGTCAGGAGAATATGCGAAAGGTTCAGATTTTTATTGTTAAGGGCCTTGATTACCGGCCCGGCACTGCCGGGATCGATGACCGCGGCTTGATCAGTTGTTTTATCGATCAACAGGTAGGCGTAGTTGTCGTTTAAGACCTTCAGGGTGAGAATTTCGATAGTCATCCGCTTGAGGCTCCTTAAAATTTGTGCATGGTTACGTGTAAGATGGCAACCGACCGGGAAATTTTCTAGCACCATATGTCTCCCGGCGTCAACCTTTAGTGACCTGATAAGGTGACTTATCTGCAGGCCGTATCCGCGTCAGAAAAATGACAGCGGGTCGATATCCAGACGCCACTTCAGGGTGGTGGGAGTCGGTAAAAGCCGGCGCCACTGGAGGAGGAATTTATGGAGTTCCCGGCGGTTCTGGGATTTTATGAGCAGGCTCCAGCGGTAGCGGTTCTGGATTTTCACGACGGCGGCCGGTACCGGGCCTAAAAGAGCGATTGGCGGCAGGCTGAAATCAGGTTCATTATTAAGCTCTCCTGCCTCAAAATCATTGTCGTCAGCGGGTAAGCCCCCGGCTGCCTGACCGCCTGAAATCTGTTGTCCCAACTCTTTGGCCTGGAGAAGAAAATTGCGTACCTGCTCCTGATTGGGGCCGCTGGCACGGAGGTTGGCGAGATAAGAGAAGGGCGGGAATTTAAGCTCATTGCGGTTTTGAATCTCCTGTTTATAGAATGCCTGGTAGTCGTGAGCGGTGGCAGTCAGGACGCTGTAGTGATCGGGTTGCAGGGTTTGAACAATAACTTCCCCGGCAGCATCGTCACGTCCGCGTCCGGCCCGGCCTGCGACCTGGGCTAAGAGTTGAAAGGTTCTTTCGGGGGCGGTGAATTCCGGCATCTCGAGAGAGAGATCGGCGAAAATGACGCCGACCAGATCGACCCCGGGAAAATTGTGGCCCTTGGCCAGCATCTGCGTGCCGAGTAGAACCTGAGCCCGGCCTGCTCGAAACTCTCCGATGATTCGTCTGAGTTCTCCCTTGCGCCGGGTCGCGTCGCGATCAAGGCGCAGAACCTTGATTTCAGGAAAGTATTTTTTTAAGCCCTCTTCGAGTTTCTGAATGCCGATGCCTAGAGGGAAAAAGCGCTGGCCACCGCATTCGGGGCAGGTCGTGGGCAGCGGCTGCTGGCCGCCGCAGTAATGACAGATTAACTGATCAAGATTTTTATGAAAGGTTAAGTGAACCGAGCAGAGCCGGCAGTCGGGCATGTAGCCGCAGTTTAAGCAGTAGAGCGTGCGCGAGAAACCACGTTTATTCAAGAACAGCATGACCTGGCGGTTGTTGGCGAAAACAGCCGTCATCCGTTCCCGAAGGCGTGGGCTGAAACCGTCCCAGGCAAACATATTTTTTTCTTTGTTTAGATCAACAATCTCAACCTTTGGCATGGCCTTGTGGTCGAGCCGCTCCGGCAATGAAAGCAGGCGGTAGCGTTCATTAACAGCATTGTGGTAGCTGGTAAGTGAAGGGGTCGCCGATCCTAAAACCACACCGCTGTCAGTCATCTGGCCCCGGAGGAGGGCTAAGTCCCGGCCGTTGTAAGCAAAGCCACTCTCCTGCTTGTAGGAGGGTTCATGCTCTTCATCAACAATGATGATCCCAAGGTTTTCGAGCG
>JAOZQE010000018.1:22257-24484 GCA_029932385.1 bacterium
TTGTAGGAGGGTTCATGCTCTTCATCAACAATGATGATCCCAAGGTTTTCGAGCGGAGCGAAGATTGCGGAGCGGGCTCCGACCACAATCTCAGCTTTTCCAGCCGCGATCCGGCGCCATTGATCATAACGCTCGCCATTGCTTAAACCGCTGTGCAGAACCGCAATCCGGGATCCGAATTCATGGATCAGACGATCAACCAGTTCAATCGTCAGGGCGATCTCCGGTACCAGATAGATGGCTCCGGCTCCCCGGTTGACAACGTCGGCGATCAATTTAATGTAGATCTCGGTTTTACCGCTGCCGGTAACGCCATGGAGCAGAAAGGGGGCGAATTTTTCATGTTTCAGTTCCGCGTCAATTCGGGTATAAATTTCCTCCTGGGCCGGAGTCAGAACGATAGCTTCCGGCAGCGGCCGTAAGGGTATGTCGTCATCGTCGGTCAAGGTGCGGAGTTTCGGGACTTTGGTGAGATTAAGCCAGCCGGCCTCCTGCCAGCGGTTAATCAAAGTTGTGCCGCCGGTGAAGGTTTTGGTAAACCGGCGGCGGCTGAAAAAACCTCCAGCGTTAATAAATTCAATCAGTTGTTGTTGTTTCTCCTCTTTTATCCGGGAGCTGCTGATAGCGGTTATGATTTTATCTTTAGCGACAATTTCGCAGATCAGTTCGAATTGATCTTTAACTTGCGGGAGGAGCAGCCGCTCTTCACTTTTAATCCAGCCCGATTTTTCCCAGCGGGCGAGGCGGGATTTGAGGCGGTTTACAGGAACGGGGTCGGTGATTTTGGCCGCAATTTCCGGCAGAGCCAGAGAACCATCAG
Organism: bacterium; assembly: GCA_029932385.1. Lineage (GTDB taxonomy): Bacteria > Desulfobacterota > Anaeroferrophillalia > Anaeroferrophillales > Tharpellaceae > Tharpella. The sequence goes on from JAOZQE010000018.1 coordinate 23,078, forward strand.
CGGCTTGCAACAGACTCAGCAGCTCCTGCAGCAAGGGTGAGACCTTTCTTTCGCTAGGAGTCACTACGGTTCGATTCAAGCTGATAACTTTAAGCTGCCGGTACTGCAGGCCTCCGGGGAGCAGAGAAAAGAGCGCCTCACCCAAAGGAACCTGGTAGTAGTTGGCGGAGCGTTGATAGAATTTGAGCTGTTCCTGATTGAAGAGCGGCTCGCTGTCGATGACCGCGCTAAGTTTCTGGATAACGATATCTTGCTTTAAGGTGGGAGGATTTTCTGAAATGGCAACCAGATAACCACTTTGAATCCGGTTGCGAAAGGGGGCCAGCACTCTTTTCCCGAGTGCGACTTTAAGGATTAGATCGTGATCATCAACCAGGTAGGTAAAGCTGGTATCAAGCGGCAGGTTAAAGACGACTTGAATGTAGAGTTTGGAGGCTGCTGCAGATAACATGATCAACGTTTAATAAATTCGACAATCGTAATCGCCGCCCCGCCGGCGGCATTGTCGGGATGAAAAAAATTACTGACATAGGGTAGATCTTGTAGAGCTTCATGCAGGCCCTGACGCAGGCGGCCGGTGCCGTAGCCGTGGATCAACTCGACCCGCTCCTGGCCGCCGACTACGGCCTGATCGATAAATGGAATCAAAAGATCAAGCGCTTCTTCAACCCTTTTGCCGATCAGGTTAAGCACCAAAGTTGCGCCGGAGACCCCGAGCCTGGCATTTCCGGAATCTGCATTGTGGTCGCCAGAGGAACCGTTTGCGAGTAAATCAGTACTGCCGGTGACGGTTCTGATTTTAACCGTGCTCCCAGTCTGATTTTCATCCCTAGAGCCGGTCGGGCGCGGCAAGTGGCGCGTGATTTTGGCAGCACTTAATTTAATTCGTAAATTACCGTCAAGCAGAACCGTGAACCGCTTTCCTTCCTTATCGCAGGAGATAACCGTTGCGGCTTTACTCTGGCCTGCGACCATAACCCGGTCATTTGTTTTGATGTTCTTAAAATCGATGATCGCCGGTTCAGACCTTTTTCGCGGGGTCAGTCCGGCAACTTCAGCCTGAGCTTCATTAAAACTGCCCCGCAGGCGGCCGATCTTGATTGCGGAGAGATCTGTTTCAGCCCGCAGACGAGTAGTTTCAATAGAGGTTTCCTTGGCCAGCTCCTGCAGGGCGCCATCCAGCCTGATTTTGCTGGTCTCAAGTTCACTGAGGCGGGTTTTAAATTTGAGCCGGGCCTCTTTGACAAGTTCAGCGATCTGTTCCCGGGCGCTGTTTTTCAGATTTTCTTTTGCTTCTTCCAGCTCGGTTGTCAATCGGGTTGCCCGTTCCTTCTCGATGCGGGCCTGCTGTTTCAGTTTAAGCAGTTCGGTTTCATGGTTGGCACTGTTGGCGAGCCGCTTCTCCAG
>JAOZQE010000018.1:24584-27155 GCA_029932385.1 bacterium
ATCCGGCTTTCGGGAGCCAGCGGCAGCAGGAGGCCGCATCGGGCCATCAAAGCGAGCAGGCCGGCAGTCTTTAAGCTTACGGTTTTGCCGCCGGTATTGGCTCCGGAAATAATCAGGCCATAGTTTTCGGCGGAAAATTCGATGTCGATAGCAATCACTTGCGATGGCTCTGCCGCAGCCGCGAGCAGGGGGTGGCGGGCTTTTATTAAGGCAAAGCCGTTCTCCTCCCAGGATTCCAGCAGCTGTGGAGCACAGGCATTGATCCGGAGAGCAAACCGGGCTTTGGCCTGAAGTTCATCAAGGGCAAAAACCCGGGCCAGAGCCGTGTTGATGGCCGCGGTCGCCTCCCGCAGCCGGTCGGCAATCATTTTTAAGATTGCGATCTCCTCCTGTTTCTCTTCCTGGAGCAGGAGAGCCAGGCTGTTGTTTAGGGAGACGCTGTTTAAGGGCTCGACGAAAACGGTCTGTTTCGAGCGGGAGTGATCGTGAATAATCCCGTCTATGGCCCCGCGAAAATTGGTTCTTAGAGGAACAACATAGCGCTGATTGCGGATGGTGATCAGATTTTCCTGAATATAGGGGGCAAATTCTGGGCTGTTTAAAACGTCATTGAGGTTGGTGTGGATCTGGCGCCGGGCGGTCGTGATCCGGCGGCGGATATCTTTGAGTTCAAGGCTGGCATTGTCGCGCAGCTCCTCTTCCTGGTTGATACAGCTTTCAATCAGTTTTAAGAGTGCGGCAAAAGTGTCAATCTCAGAGAAAATCGGGGCCAGTGGCCGGTAGAGGGTTTCAGCCTCCACCGCAACCCGGTTCCGGTAGTCGCTAAGTTTTGATAAGGCCGTAAAAGTGTCGGCCATAAGCAGCAGTTCGCGAGGAGCCAGCCAGCTCTCAGTAAAGCGGATCTCTTCAAGAAAAGGAGCTAAGTCTTCAATCCCGGAAAGGGGAGCCGGCCCGGTCTCGGCAATCAGGTCTTTGCAGGCTGAAGTCAGGTTGAGTCCGGCTCTTAATGCGGCGGCATTTCCACTGTCAGCGGCAACTGGTTTTAAGGCTGAAAGTTGAGTCTTGGCCGGGGCGGTGACCGCCTCTTCCGCGACCAGGGCCAGAACCTTATCCAGTTCTAAAATCCGGGCCGCAAGTTTCTCCGGTGTCCAGGTTGTAGTTTTAGCATTTGCCATTAACAGATTATCCTAAAAGCCGGGCAACCATCTGATTGACCACTTTGCCATCGGCGCGTCCCGCGATTTTCGGCATTACCGCTTTCATGATCTTGCCCATATCTTTTTTGCTTTCGGCTTGAGTTTCAGCAATTGCCTCCTGGACCAGGCGTTCAAGCTCGGTTTCGGCCAAAGCTTCCGGGAGGTAGGTTTCGAGAACTATAATTTCAGCTCTCTCCTTTTCCGCCAACTCTTCCCGGTCACCCTTAGTAAATTGTTCGGCCGAGTCATTGCGCTGTTTTACCATGCGCGTGATTACCTGGAGGATCTCTTCATCTTTAAGTTCGCACTGGTTTTCGATGCGGCGATTCTTGATCTCAGATGTCAACATCCGTAAAACACCCAACCGCAACTTCTCTTTTTTGCGCATGGCATCTTTAACTGCCGCCGTAATTTCATCTTGTAGTCCCATAACCTTAAAGCTCCTTGAAAGTTTTATTGAGAGTCAAAAACTTACATACACAACAACCGCTTAAAATACAAGTATGGCGGCTGGCTAATTTGTAAATTACACATTGCACTTGACTCTGATGTCATCATCTAGTAGGCTGATTTAATTGTTATAAAACCAAATATTTATAAGCTGTAGAGAGGCTGGAACGATGGCTGAAAAAGAGCACACCCTGGCGGTTTTTATCGATTTTGAAAACTTGGCCCTGGGTTTTAAGGGGCGTAAGAATAAAGAGCGTTTTGAGATTTCAACAATCCTGGCCCGGCTGGTGGAAAAGGGCAAGGTGATTGCCAAAAAAGCTTACGCCGACTGGTCAAGCTATGCCAAATTTAAGGAGGAGCTGCACGGGGCCGCGATCGAGTTGATTGAGATTCCCAAGCGGCGGATGACCGGCAAAAACTCCGCGGATATCCGTCTCTGCGTTGATGCTATGGATATGTCTTATGCCAAAGATCATATCGATACCTTCGTTATTGTCTCCGGCGACAGTGATTTTTCACCCCTGGTTTCCAAATTGAAAGAGAACGGCAAGCAGGTGATCGGGATCGGCATGCGGGACAGCACTTCGGATCTTTTAAGTGACAACTGTGATGAATTTATTTTTTACGAAGATCTGGAGCAGGCCTCGCAGATGACCCCGCCGGAGCTGGCCGGTGATATCTCAGAAGAGAAACGCGAAGCCTTCAAGCTGCTCTTTGATTCGATAACCGCCTTGATGCGTGAGAATAAAGAGGTACTCTGGTCGTCGATGATCAAACAGACGATGCAGCGTAAACGGCCCTCATTCAACGAGTCGACAATCGGTTACCGCTCGTTCAGCGAGATGCTGCAGGACTGTGCCAAACGCAACTACCTCCAGGTCAGCCGCGACGCTAAAAGCGGAACCCTGGTAGTTGACGGCTTCGG
>JAOZQE010000083.1:0-1963 GCA_029932385.1 bacterium
ACGACCACGGCCAGCGGGCGCTGGATTTCAGAGCCGGTGCCGCTGTTGAAAATCAGGGGCATCAGGCCGGCGGCGGTGGTGATTGTCGTGATCAGAACCGGGCGTAGTTTTGAACTGCAGCCGGCAATAATCCGCTCTCTTAAACTGTAGCCTTTGTCCTTTAAGTGTTCAAAGCGGGAGACCAGCACCAGGCCGTCGGTCAGGGCAATGCCGAAAAGGGCGATAAAGCCGATAGCCGCCGGGATGCTTAAATTCTCCTGAAAGAGGGCCAGGCTGAGAACGCCGCCGACCAGGGCCAGGGGAATATTGAGCATGATCAGGATGACATTGCCGGCCGAGTTGAAGAGGCCGTAGAGCATAAGCATGACCAGAAACAGGGTAATCGGGATTACCAGCAGCAGGCGTTTATTGGCGGCCTGCCGCAGTTCAAACTGGCCGCCCCAGACCAGGTGGTAGCCGGGGGGAAGCTCAATATTTGCCGCGATCTCCTGCTGGGCCTGCTCGACGAAGCCGCCGGAGTCCCGGCCTCTGACGTTGCTTTGAATCGAGATATAGCGGCGGGTCTCTTCGCGGCTGATCTGGCGCAGACCGACCTCGGTTTTGATCTCGGCCAGTTCTTTAAGCGGGACATTGTAGCCGGCCGGAGCTTTGATCAGGAGTTTTTCGATGTCGGCTATGGAGTCTCTGGCCGGTGCGGTGAAACGGACGGTAATGTCAAACATGCGTTCCCCGGCGAAAATCTGCCCGGCCCGTTCGCCGGCAATCGCCCGGGAGACGGTTTTCGCAATGGTCTCTTTGTCGATTCCGTGCCGGGCGCAGGCTTCAGGATTGATGTTGACCTTAAGCTGGGTCTGGCCGTCTACCTGTTCAATCCTGAGATCAGCGACCCCGTCAATGCGCTGGAGCAAGGTTTCGATCTCATGCGCCTTGGCCTTTAAAACCTTATAATCTTCGCCGAAGAGTTTGGCGACAACGCTGCTGCCGGCGCCGCCGATTAAACCGTCAATTTCATGCTTGATCGGCTGGGAAAAGGTGGTTGAGACCCCGGGGAAATGCTTGATCCGCTCATCAATCAGCGTGGTCAGTTCATCCTGAGTCGCGGCATTCTGCCAGGTGTTCCGGGGATTAAGAGTGATATTCATGCAGGCGTAATTGGTGTGGTGCATGTGGGGGCCGACTTCGCCGTAGCCGATATCGACGATGACCTCTTTAACCTCCGGAAATGATTTCATCTCCCGGGCCATGGCGGCCGCGGTGGTGGTGATCTCCTCAAGTGAGATGTTAGGGTTCATGTAGGCCAGGCTCTGCAGGGTTCCCTCCTGCAGGGTGGGAACAAATTCCTTGCCCAGTTTCGAGTAGGTAATGCCGCCGGCCAGCAGCAGAATAAGCATTATGGCGCTTACCAGGCCGCGGCGTTCGAGAAAAAAGTTGAGAATTTTACGATAGTTGGTCAGGAGAAGGCCGTCGGGCCGATCTGCTTTCGCAGTATTACTCCGGCCCCGATTTAAAAGTTGATGAAATACCGGAGCAATCATCAGGGCATAGATTAGAGCCCCGATCATGGTCGCGGTTACGGCCAGGGCCAGGGGCCGGAACATTTTACCTTCGACTTCGCCCAGGGTGAAAATCGGCAGAAAGACAATGACGATAATGGCGCTGGCAAAGAATATGGGGGCGGCAACCTCCTGGGCCGCCCGCAGGATCAATTTCCGGGTGGTTTGCGGATCATCCTTGTCGCTGGTTGCCGACTGCAGTCTTTCAACCATGATGATGGTGGCATCAACAATCATCCCTAGAGCGATGGCGATTCCCCCGAAAGAGAGGAGATCGCCGGGAATCTTCTCATAGTAGAGCAGAATCGCGGCAAAAAGCGTGGAAAAAGGGAGGGCGCCGACTACCACCAGGGAGCTGCGCCAGTTACGGAGAAAAAGCAGGGTTACGATCGAAACCAGGATGAGGCCGA
>JAOZQE010000083.1:2063-8633 GCA_029932385.1 bacterium
TCTAAAGTCAGATTATAATTTAAGAGCAGATCCGGATTTACCTGGATCTGGTACTGGCGCACATGACCGCCCTGGCTGATGACTTTAGCGACTCCGGGCACAGTCTGAAGCTCTCGTTTTACGACCCACTCCTGCAGGGTTCTGAGATCAGTCAGGTCATGATTGTCCGCCTTGAAGTAGTAGCCCAGGATCTTGCCCATGCCGCTGACCACGGCTCCCATTTTCAGGCCGTGCGGCATGACCCCTTCGGGAATGGTTTCTTCGGCCTCTTTGAGACGTTCGGAGACCAGCTGCCGGGCCCGGTAAACATCTGTTTTTTCGTCAAAGTAGACTGTGACCGTGGCCAGGCCGAAGGATGAGAGCGAACGGATTTTTGTGACTCCGGGAATGCCCCGCATGGCCACTTCTACCGGTCGGGTGACGAACTGTTCGGTCTCTTCGGCCGCCATCCCTTCAACCTCACCAAAAACCTGGACCAGGTTGGGGCTGATATCGGGAAAAGCGTCAATTGACAGGCGGGTCAGAGAGAAAACTCCGCCGGCGCAGACCGAGAAAAAAAGAATAACTATTAAGAGCTTGTATTTTAAGGAAAACTCAATCAGTTTTGCAATCATTTGCTCGGTTGCTCCGTGAAAAATGTAGTTACGATTTCATCAAATATGTTCCAGACGCGCACAGGTAAACACATATTTTAATAGCAGTTTAATGAACATGGCCGGGGCTGGAGCAGCCGGAGCCGACTCCGGTTTCGAGGGCGGCTTTAAGGCGAAAGCTGTTTCTGGTGACGATCAGCTCTCCGGGATGAATTCCGGAAGTGATTTCAACCCGGTTGCCGGCGCTGGCTCCCAGAGTTACCGGGCGTGACTCAAAGCCATGTTCGTCTTGAATAAAGACGCATTTGTGACCGTCGACATCCTGAACTATGTTTTCTTCCACCACAATTGAGGCCTCAACCTTTCCCGTAGTTATTTCGGCGGTAATAAAACTGCCAGGGCGCAAGTTTCGATTATGGTTGTCGACAATCATGCGGGCTTTGGTCGTGCGGGTCTGCGGATCAAGCAGAGGGGCGACGTAGGCGATGACGGCATCAATAGACTCTTCCGCGCCCGGAATCGGGATAGTCACTCTGTCGCCCGGTTTGACTTTGCCGGCATCGTCAAGATAGAGATCAAGGTCAATCCAGACTGAGTCTAAATCAGCTACGGTGAAGATCGGGGTAGTTCCGTCCAGGGCTTCGCCAAGAACAATATTCTTATTGATAACATCGCCGCTGAATGGTGAACGCACTACGAGCCGGGTCAGCGTGGTCATGGGCTCGGAGGAGAGTTGCTTGAGATCAGCCGGACTCAGACCTAAGAAGATCAGTCTCTGTCTGTTGCTTGAGAGGGTGATTTCAGCTTCGGCCAGGTCTTTTTTGGCACTCAAATATTCCTGTTCGGAATTTATTTTCCGGCTCCGGAGTTTTTGTTCCCGCTTGAAAATCGTTCGTGCCAGCTCCAGATGTTTGAGCGCGCTTAAGTAATCGGTTTTAGCATCAGCCAGTTCCTGGCTTTCAATGATGGCCATGATCTCACCTTCCTCGACAGAATCACCCAAAGTGCAGTAGATCTCTTTTACCGTACCTGAGACTTTGGGGACAATCTGTGCCATCAGGTCGCGATTGAGCCGAACTTCTCCCCGGGCCCGGGTTTTGATCTCAAGATGGCCGGCGGCCGCCTTTTCCACGACAATGCCGAACTGCTTCATCTCGGCGGGACTCATATGAATTGCTTCCCCGGAACAGGCGTCTGCGGCTGGCGTCTCATCGGAAGTGTGATCATGTTCCAAGTCGCATTGCTCATCTGAGTGAGAGGCCTCAGTCCGGGGATCATGCTGGTGTTCTGACTCATGTTCATGGTCGTGGTCGTCATGTTCGGTTTCATGTTCCGATTCATGCTCTGCTGAATGACTCTCGTGCTTTGCGTCATGATGATCGTGGTTGCATTGTTGTGGCTGGGCCCAAAGTTGATTCGGAATGAATGCCGAGTTGAGGCCTAAACCCAATATCAGCAGCAGAATAACCAGAAGAAACGCAGTTTTGGGGTTGAATCTGATGGTTTTTATCTGGCAAAGTATGATTCTGGCTATGTTCATGGCTATTTATCCTCTGTGGTTGATATCGGGTTGCTTGGGGCATTGTTGAAATTGGCAGCAAGTTTTTGTCCGGTAATTGCTTCAATATTTAGCCGGTGCACGTGGAAATCAGTTAGGCTGTCAAGGAGTTGCCCGCGGATTTCAAAAAGATTCTTCTGGGCTGTCAGTACGTCGATGAATTTGAACTGACCCTGGCGGTAACCATAATCTGTGGCGGAAAAGTTGGTCTCGGCGGCAGGCAGAATTGAGTTCCGCAGGGAATCGGCCTCTTCATAGGCGACCAGGAGTAACTCATAATTTTCTCTGAGGCTGGTTTGTAGCTCTACTCTTTTACTTAACTCTTTTTTCTGCCTGATGCCGGTTCCGGCCCGGGCCGCGCGGATATTTCCCTGGTTGCGGTCGAATACTGGCAGGGAGAATGAGACCCCGAAGAGAAAGGTGTAATCATCATTGTCTTCATGGCGTTTGACGCCGCCGCCTAAAGTAATATCGGGTATGCCGTAAGCCTGAGCCAGGGCCAACCGGCTCTCCTGTAGTTCAAGCTCGGCTGTCTGCCGGGAAATCTCCGGATTCTGCTCAAGGCGTTGATACAGGACGGCCCAGGTCAGCGGTTCGAATATCGTTTCTATATTACCCGCCGTTGATTTGAAATGAGGCTTATTCGCTCCCCATCCGGCAGCAAGACGGCGCTGAGCTGCGGTCAATTTATGCTGCTCTTTTTTCAGTGCCAGCCGGCTCTGCCTGACGGTTATCAGGGCCTGGCTTTCAGCGATAGGTGAAGTCTTGCCGGCTTTAACTCTGAGCTGCACGGTATTAAAAATTTTTTCTGCAAGTTGGAGGTTTTCACGGGTCAATTCTACGCGGGCCTGAGCACTTAAGTTTAAGAAGAAAGCCTGATTGGTTGTGCTTATTACTTCCAGACGGGCACTTTCCAGGTCAAAATCAGCCAGTTGTTGTTTGAGATCGGCGACCCTTATGCGTTGCTGGCGTTTGCCGCCTAATTCAATCAATTGACTGATTTCAAGAGTGGTTTCAGCTGATTTAAAAGCGCGGCTATCATCCTCACCCAGGATGTTCTCGACTTCAATGCCCATTTCGGGATTGGGGAGAGCCTGGGCCTGCTGGGTCTCTCCCTGCCGGGCTTCGATCTGACCGGAGAAAGTCTGCAACTCAGGATTTTGCATGAGGGACAGGGTCAAAGCTTCTTCTAAGGTCAATGCGGTCGTTGGCGACAGGGGCAAAACCGGATAGTCCTGACTCTCTTTGTTAAAAGTTGCAGCCGCCGGGAGGTCATCTCGGAGCCGTGTTTTTTCGGGGTGTTTCGGGTCCGTATTTGCGGCCCCGGCAACTCCACTGCTGAGCAGGGCGATGCATAGAGCCAGAATGAACTTTTTGATGGTCATATCTCTTTCTCCAAAATTGATTGTGATAATATAACTTTTAAATGTGCAGGCAACGCCCACATAAGAGCAGGATTTAATGTTGAAACGCTTCTGGCCGGGACCCAAGTTGAGCCGGATCCTGAGTCTCAGAAAGCCCGGTCGTATTGCCGGTGATGATTTTGCCTGGGTGAGAGTGGGGGTGCAGAACCAGCCGGTAGCTGGAACTCAAATCAGAAGGATGGTGCTTTTTAGATGGGCAAAAGAGGGGTCAATCGTCAAAGGTTGGGAATAAGGCTGAGAAAGGGTGTTTGAGGATCGCGCCGGCTGAATTCGGAGTCCGGCTGGAAGTGGCGGTTTGGCAATAAATTTAATTATAGCGTTGACCGGCTCATCGCGGGGAGCAAAAAGCTGGAGTGAAACTTCAAAATCGTCACAGGTGCTACAGTGGTTATGTCTTAAAATGGGAGATGTCTGACTTTTATGTTGTGCCGGTTGGTGGCGTGTCAGGCAACCGTGCAAATGCTCGCCGGAACAGTGGTCGTTACTGCCGTTATGCATAATCTCCAGTGAGACATCACCGCTCTGCTCGAGACAGATTACAGCCCGGCCGGAACCGCTGCCGAAAGAGCAGAAGCAGGCGATAACCAGAGACCAGATAATAAGTTTTCCAAAAAGTGAGTGCGGCAATTTATCAACTCTATTTTAAGTAAAGTTTGAACTATGCTTAATTATCAGTTCAGGCGGTTCAGACCGTAACCGCCGCTCTTCTTAACTAATCGCTCTATTTTTGTCAAGTATTTTCGGCTTTTGGTGATAGTTTTGGTTTTTGTCAGTCAGCTTGTGAAAAAATCAAAAACATTTCCCAGCGTACTGGTGTCTGCTTTATAGGTCTCAGTAAACATACAAACATTACATCTTGTAAAAAGATTGACATGAATCTAATCATTAGATTAATTAATGGTCAATGATTGTTCGGTTCGCTGGAAGCGAGCTTAAAATTTTTTGCAGATATTTTCCAATGGATCAAGTAGCTTCGTCGCACTTTTTTAATTACAGGGGGCTGCAAAATGCGGATATGGCGTATTTTCAGTGATATTCAAGGAGAAACTCATTTTTCCGAATTCGAGGTTGAATTACGGGATGCCGGTCCTATCGGGCTGCTGTCAGAGTTGGAGTCGGCCAGCGGTATAATCTTTCGTGAGACGTCAGAGAGTTATAACTATCTCTGGCATAACACTCCTCGGCGCCAATATGTGATTATTCTTGCCGGGCGGGTTGATTTTACGGTTTCAGATGGGGAGTGCCGTCGTTTTGGCCCCGGTGATGTGGTTTTACTGGAGGATACGTCGGGCAAAGGGCACTGCAGTCGGGCGGTTGCTGGTGAACGGCGAGAATCGATTTTTGTCACCCTTGATTAACTGGGAAGAAAAAAATAAATCAGTGCCATTTTGGAGTAATGCGATGAAATATTTTGTAACTCTTTTTTTATTTTTCGGAATGATCCTGATTCCAGTAACGGCTGCAGCCCATACCACGACTTTTATTCCGCAGATTGATAAAAATGGCGAGAAGAGTGTCAAGGTTCTCCATTTTCATCCGGTTACCGGTTCCGGTCTTATGGGAATACGTTTAGGGGTTGAAGATACAAAAGATCTCAAAGGATTGGAGTCGATTTTTTTAATTCATGAAAAGGAAGAAAAAAAACTAGATGCGGTTGCTATCCCCGATTATTATACGGTGAGAGGTGAAAGAAGAGAGACATATACAATTCCAATAAACCGGGAAAGCGGTTTTTTCAAGCCCGGTGACTACGTTATTGTTGTAAAGCATAAAGCTCACTGGAAAAAATATGAGGGTCTCTACAGGCAGAAAGTCGCAAAATTTTGCCTTAATTATTTGCTGGGTATCAATAGTTGGTCAAACCGGGTACTCAAAAATATGCCTGAAATCATACCCTTAGTTCAGCCGGACAGGGTGTCTGCCGGAACTCTTTTCCGGGCTGAAGCCGTCAATGAAGAGGGCCAACGAATTTCTCACGCAAAGATAAATATTGAATATCTTAACTATAGATTGGGTGCTGCAAAACTGGATACAACTGCGGCCGGTTTCATTGATGAAAGTATTGCAGATATTACTGTTTTTACGGACAGCAGCGGAAGTTTTTCATTTATTCCAACAAGAGCAGGACTCTGGACATTCACTCTTGTGGATGGAGATAACGATAAATTGATACAAGGAAAAGAGCTTGCGTTTGATTCCTCTATTTCAATACTGGTGAAATAGAAGGGAGAGACTTATTTCTTACTTTCCTTGGTGCCAGTATGTTGATTATTGAAGCTCACTAACTCACTATTATCATTAAGAAGATAACGTGCCACTGACTTTTCAAACCATAAACCACGGCAGTATTGCTTTCGGTTTCTTCAACATTGAATCAGACATGCTGCTCCTGCAGCAGTACTTTTTCTTTGCTGATGATTTCTGCCGTCATATTTCCACTTGTGCCGAATATGAGATGTGGAGTCCGGCTGAAAAAATTGCAGTATATGAAATTGCCAATCCGGCTGATGTGGGAGATTTAATGGGGGCGATCAATGGAGTGCGATATACCGGTTTTATCGGGGATACCTACCGTAAATTTCCTTTTCCGGCTGACCCCGCCGATTTTAAGCAGAACCCGCTTGGTTTCGAATCACAGAACATCTTCAGAGAGATGATTGCGCCCTACGCTGAAACCCGAGAAATTCCATTTTTACGCTTGAAAAACCGGAGTGTCCGCATTGGGGACTACATTTTTGATCAGGGCAACTTCCACGAATTACTGCGCTATGTCGAACAGGGTGGTTTCCCTCGTTGGCGGGACAATATTAAACCGGACTACGTCAACAGCATGAAAAGACAAATTAACGAAACTGAAAATGAAATTTTCTCCGGCCTGAAATTCGATACTTATTGATACCGTAAAATTAACTATCGACCAAAACCACACATTGAAACCACACACATAGACTTATAGAGTCATAGCCGATCTTTCATGCCCCTGTTACCCCGTCAG
>JAOZQE010000002.1:0-6921 GCA_029932385.1 bacterium
CGACTAACATTGGTAAAATTCCATTAATGCCGGACTATTATATTGTTGATAAAAACGAGAAGGAATACACATTACGAAATCATAAAGGTGAGATTACCAAAATACCCAATATTCTTGAATGAAGACTGCGGTCACAAATCGGCAAAAATCGCCGAACTGAAGCATACAGAACCGACTGACTTGAGCGAACCAGTAAGACCGTGGCCACCAAGAAAGCAGATGACAGATTCAGAGAGGACGGCGTGAGTCTAACGCAGCAATTGGGGACTTGTGCCTTTTAGGGTGAAAAGACAATTTTTCGAAATACTCTAAAAAATATCGGCTGAAAAGATGAACAGATGGCAGCCGGAACGACGCCAGCAGTCGGAAGCAAGACCGGCTTTCATACAGGTGTGGGCTAAAAATTCCTCGCGGTTCCAACCCTGTTCAACCGGAACCTGGGGCAGCAACAATCCGGATGAGCTACCGTGACGAATTAGCAAACCATCCCGGCCGACCTCGATAATCTCAGGATCATCAATCTCGCGCAGAGGGGTTAAAACCGAAATCTCAATCTCCAGCTCAGGCAGCTCCGCAATATCCAGCTGCGGGAACCTGGGGTCATCGAATGCTGCCGCCAGGGCCATCTCCCGCACCGTCTGATAGAGCGGTTTCCAGGCTTCGATATAACCGATACAGCCGCGCAATTCTCCCCTCTTTTTCAGGGTCACAAAACCACCGCGTTTCTCCTGCAGAATGGCACTCTCCGGCACATCATCCGGCAGAGCTTCACGGCCGAGCCGCGCTTTAATAGTCTCTTTAACCTGTTTTAACAGATACTTTTTATCTTCGGCACTGAGACCGAAATTACTCTCTTTTTGACTCATAAACTAAACTCCTGATCAATAGAGGGCTGCGGCCAGATAGCCAACCACCCGGTCATTGTCACCACTGACCATACCGGAATGACGATAGGTCAGAATTTCCGCCCGCCGGGCCCGCATCTTCGACGCGGCCAACATTACGGTCAAAAGCGGGCTGGCCCCGCAAGCTTCAGCCTTACGATTTTCGATCAGAGACCAGAAAGCCGCAGGATCAAAGGCTGCCACCGCATCCACTATCTGACGATCCAGGAATTCGGCGGTTTCGGCATCATGGAAATGGGAAAGGTCAGTACTGGCAATCAGCAGCAGACGCCGGTTACGGGCCAGATCTGCAATAATTTCCGCCAGATTTTCCGCCATATCCCAACTCTGCTCTCCTAAAATCAGCGGCAGCATCATAAAATCACCGAGTACCACCTGCAGAAATGGCAGCTGTACCTCTAAGGAGTGTTCCTGACGGTGGGCTTCGGCAATAAAATTGATCGCCGGATATTGCGCGATCAGACTTTCGGCCAATTCACAATCAACCTTAACCTCACCTAAAGGAGTCTCATAGTTGCCGATACTGTAAATTGAAGCTCCAGTAAAATAGTGGTGATGGGAAGGAGCCAGAATAACCACCAGATCAAACTCTTCGCCGGCGACCAGCCGGTAGGCATCCGCCGCGACCGCGCCGGAATAATAATAGCCGGCATGGGGCACAATCAATGCCTTCGGCTTAATTTCGGGCCCGGCAGAAGGATGCTTCTGACTTAAATAGCCGTCAATCTCACGCCGGAGCTGATCCGGAGATCCAGGGTAAAAACTGCCGGCAACCGCCGGCGCACGCGTAATCATACGACCCTCCAACAGCGAAATGCAGAACATATGTTCAAAAAAATTATCCCCGACACCGGGCAAGAAAGTCACTTAAAGCCCGGTTAAAAACCTCGGGCTGATCAACTGGAGTTCCGTGGCGACTGTCCTTGATCACCAGCAATTCCGCATTTTTGACCAGATCAACAATTGAGGCTTTAGCCGAAAGCGGTATATAGTCGTATTCGGCCGCGACTACCAGGAGCGGGATATCAAGTTTATCCAGTTTCTCGGTGACACTCCAGCCGATTACAGCTTGGAGTGCCGAACGATAGGAGGTCGGGTCATTTTCAGCCCAGCGCTCGACAAAAAGTTCTCTGATTGACTGTTGTGAAGACTTCGGGAAAAGCCTTTTGGCTAACAGCTTTCCCAACTGCCGCATCCCCAGCAGGGCCGCGACCATAAGCCGGAGTTTAAGTTCAAAATGCTCTTTCAGAGTTCTGACCGGAACTTCGGCAACCGCATTAACCAGCACCAGACTTTTCACGAGCTCCGGTGAATCGAGCGCCAGCTGCAGAGCCACCATACCGCCTAATGAAATCCCGACCAGATGCACCGGTTCAAGATTCAGGGCCTTAATTAAAGCGGCCGTATCCTGCGCCAGAAGTTGCATACTGTACGGCCCTGCCGGCTTATCCGAGCGCCCGTGGCCGCGCAGATCAAAAACCAGGGTTTTGAAACTGCCGGCGAAGTATTCAACCTGATATTCCCAGTCACGACTTGAAGATCCGAGCCCGTGGATAAAAATCAGCGGTTCACCCTGCCCGCTCATCTCATAGTAGAGATCAATATCTCCTACCCGAATTCTGGCCACAGCTTTTTACCCTAAGCTTAAATTATCCGAAAATTCTTCCTTAAGTCCCGAATCCCCGGCAAAAATCCAAGCCCTAAAACCGTTCAATCAGCTTGTTAATCATATAGCCGCTCTCACGGATAGCCTGGTCACTGAATGGGCCGAACCAGGCGGCAATTTCATTAAATTCACGAATAAATTTTTCCCGGCCGGAACCGTCATCCAAGTCATGTCCGCTGATGATATCAAGGTTATCCTTGAAGCTTTCGAGATACTCGCGCAAAAGCTCAAGACGTTCCGGAGTCGCAAAGATGATCTCACCGTAGAGTTCCGGGTCTTGGGCGAAAAGCCGGCCGACCATATCAAGCTCAAGCCGGTAGATGGGACTGGAAAATTCGAGTGTACGCTTAAGATCAATCCGACGCTGATAAAGGAAACGACCGAACGTAAATGTGGCAAAGTGGCGTAAGGCCTGGACTACGGCCATAATTTCATCATGCTCAGCAGCCCCGGAGCGAACGATAACCGCGCCCCATACGGCAAACTGCTCGGCCACCCAGCGGTCTTCAATCCGCTCACGACCAGGAGTTACAACCACAATCTGACGCTCCATACTCCGGGTATCAGGACCGAACATCGGGTGCAGTCCCAGAACCGAACCGGCAAAGTTATCACACATCGCCTTAACACTTAAACTTTTTACACTGGTCAAATCAGCCAAGATACACTCTGCCGGCAGATAGGGCGAGATTCTTTCAATAATTTCTACTGTCTTATCAATCGGCACACTGATTAAAACCAGATCAATATTCTCACAGAGTTCAGCTACCCGGCCCCAGTCATCGACCTCAAGGATCTCGACCCGGTAACCGGAGGCCTTAAACCAGCGCTTAAAGAGCCGCCCCATTTCCCCGGCACCGCCGACAATCAGGATACCGGCACCGGGGCGCACTCCAACCCGAGAGATCTCCGCTGTCTGCACCGAGCGCGAATAGCCCATTATATTGCGGAAAACTTCCTCCATATAATCGGCATCAAGTCCGACTTTCCGACCGTGGTCGCGCCGGGCATCAATCATATCCGCTTCCCGGGCGGGATGGTAAACCGACAACTGGTGCTCTTTCTTAAAGGCAACAACTTCCTCAACCACCGCCTGGCGCCGGGCCAGAAGGTCGATCAACTGATGATCAAGATCATCAATCTTATCGCGCAGATGTTTAAGTTGAGCCTGTTCTTTTTTCACCGACATGGATAAAAACCTTAAATCATAGTATCATAACGCGATGATTTCATCGCGAAACTGCCCCGGCCTTTAGTTGCAGAACGAAGTGCGGTGGTATAACCGAAAAGACGCTGCAGAGGCACATCCGCAGTCACCCGGCTTAAGATTTCCTGGCTGTCAATCTCAAGGATCTTACCGCCGCGACTGTTAAGCTCGCCGATAACATCTCCCAGGTTCTCTTCCGGTACGGTAATTTCCGTCTCCATGATCGGCTCAAGCAGAGCCGGAAAGGCCGCTTCCAGAGCCTGGCGGGCGGCATTAGCACCGGCGACCTTGAGGGCTACTTTGGTAAAATCACCGGATTCACCCTCAACTTTAACAATCTTAAGTTCAACATCAATCAGAGGATAACCTTGAACCGGGCCGGAGCTTAAAACCTCATACAAGCCTTCAACCACCGTTTTCTGAAAGTTATCGGAGAGAATCTCTCCGGCCTGACCGACCCAGTTCACCAGGTTGCCTGAACCTCGCTCTCGCGGGGCCACAGCGATGGTCAAACGTGCAAATTGACGCTCTTTCTCCTCTTCATCGATCCGTTCGAATTCAGCCGTAACCTGGGCCTCTTTCGTCACTGTCTCCTGATAGAGAACCTGGGGTTTACCGAGATTACTGTCAAGATTAAACTCCTGCCGCAAACGTTCATGGATGATCTCTAAATGAAGCTCACCCATACCCGAAATCACAACCTGACCGGTATCCTCATCCATCTTCATGCAGAAGGTGGGATCCTCATCGGCCAATTTAGCCAGGCTGTCCCAGAGTTTATCAAGATCACTGTTGCGATGCGGTTCGATCGCCGCCGAGATTACCGGAGTCGTAAACTCCATACCCGGCAGAATTATCTGATCGGATGCCGGACAGAGGGTATCCCCGGTGGCTGAAAGCTTAATCCCCATTGCCACGACGATATCTCCGGCCATAGCTTTCTCAATGCGGTTTTTTTTGTGCGACTGCATCTGAAAAAGTCTGGCAATTTTCTCTTTCTTTTTGAGGCGCGGGTTGAATATCTCCTGACCGGCACTTAATGTTCCGGAATATATCCGCAAAAAAACCAGGCGCCGCCCCTCCATCATCGCCACTTTGAAAAGCATTGCCGTCAAAGGCTCGCTGTTTTTGGCGCTGCGTTCAACCTGGACCTCGGTTTCCGGATGCAGTCCGACAACCGGCGGAACCTCGGCCGGAGAGGGCAGATAATCAACTACCGCTTCCAGAAGCGGCTGAATCCCTTTGTTTTTCAGCCCGCTGCCGCAGAGAACCGGTACCAGTTCATTTGCAATAGTCATTCGGCGCAAGACCTCAATCACCCGTTCCCGAGGCAGGGGCTCACCCTCTAAAAAGAGCTCTAAGAGTTCATCGTCACCATCAGCCACCGCCTCCCAGAGTTGTTGACGGGCACCGGCTACCGCTTCATTCATGGCCTCGGGAATTTCCGCCTCACGAAAATCAAGCTCGGCTTCGTCATCCCAGTAGAGTGCTTTATCAGCAATAAGATCAACATGGCCGACAAAATCGGATTCACTGCCGATTGGCAGCTGAATCGGCACCGGCCGGGCGCCGAGTTTCTTTTCAAGCTGTTCCACAACCTGATCGAAATTACTACCTAAACGATCCATTTTATTAACAAAAACTACCCTCGGCACATGATAACGATCAGCCTGATGCCAGACCGTTTCCGATTGCGGTTCGACCCCGCCGACAGCGCAGAAAACCGCCACCATACCGTCCAGAACCCGGAGGCTGCGTTCAACTTCCGCAGTAAAATCGACATGTCCGGGAGTATCGATAATTGTTATAGTATGTTTATTCCAGTCACAGTTAGTCGCGGCCGAAGTAATTGTAATCCCGCGATCCTGCTCCTGATCCATCCAGTCCATCACCGCAGTACCATCATGCACCTCGCCTAACTTATGGGTCTTACCCGTGACAAAGAGAATCCGTTCGGTAACCGTGGTCTTGCCGGCGTCAATATGCGCGGCAATGCCGATATTTCTGATTTTATCTATTTTTGCCATTTTGTAAAATATTCAATCCTTTTGCAGTATTAGTATAGACGATCCCGGTGGTATCCGGCAAGAAAATGGCTTACCGGTTATGCCGGGAGTTGTAACCATTTACTTCCACTTCTTATGCGCTTAAAAAAACGGCGATCACTCTTTGAGTTCCTTAAAGAAAACATACGGTTTAACAATTATTCCCGAGAAAAGACCGCCCTCCCTCTCCCATTTTGCCACCTGTTCCAGGGAGGGATGAAGCAGATCACCATCATCAAGCCAGGCTTTAACCTGAGTGGTTTTATCTTCAGCCACGACAACGGCAACCTCAACCAGATCGAGTGCGGGAGCAACGAAGAAAAGACTTTTACGTTTTTCATGGGGCCGCAACCAGGACCAGCTGACAGTACCGATTTCTTCCTTAAATTTATTCGCCAGCAGTATATTATCTTCGAGAGTATTATCTTGCGGCATTTTTTCGCTCCACTAAGGCCTGGGCATTCCGCCGTATCTGCTGCCACTCTTCGACCCCAATCCCGGCTCCGAAAGCAATTTTTTCCGCCTGTGCCAACGACATCAGGTCAGACGGCGCGTGGGCATCGTTATTAAGCAGTAATCCGGCTCCGGCAGCTTTTGCGGTTTTCGCAACATGACCGTTTGCCAGAGCGTGGCCGGGACGGGTGGTAATCTCCAGAAAAACTCCCTTCGCAGCCGCCAACCGGGCCTCATCCGGAGTAATCAGACCGGGATGAGCCAGGATATCGACGCCTGCTGCAATCGCAGCCCGGTTCGTACCGGCGGCCACCGGTTCAACCAGGGTTTCACCATGAACTACAATCACAGCGGCTCCCAGATCACGAGCTTTTTTGACTCCGTCAGCAATCAGAGCCGGCGGAATATGGGTCAGCTCAACCCCCGGCAGCAGAACCATTTCCATCTCATCCGCAATCGCCCGACAAAGTAAAATCAGCCTTGGCAGCACAAAATCAAGATTGGAAAAATCGACATGATCGGTAAAAGCCAGAGCTTTGTAATCCAAAGCCTGCGCCCGTCGGGCCAGCTCCGCCGGCACCAGCACCCCGTCACTGAAAATTGTGTGTGTATGTAAGTCAATCATAATCTCTTCTTTTCCATTAG
>JAOZQE010000002.1:7021-12659 GCA_029932385.1 bacterium
AATCATCCAGATACGCGCCCCGAAATAACCGCCGGCCCCATCGGCCAGCAGATCCATCCAGGAGAATTCACGATTTGGAACATAATATTGATGAATTTCATCACTTAAACCATAAAGTAAGGCCGCACTCAAAACCCAGATCAGATGTTTGACAAATTCCGCCTCAGGCTCAAGATAACGCAATAACCGGAGCAGCAAAAAACCGAAACCGGCATACTCCACAAGATGAGCTATCTTATCCGGAATCGCAACCGGGCTAAAACTGGCAAGATCACTCTGGGCTGAGAGAGAAAAAATCAGCAGGCAGTAAAACAGAAACGGCGCCAGATAAAACCAGATAAAACGCTTCTGCTGCAACTTTTCCAGAACTGACATTAAGCGATGACCTCGCCTTTGAGTGAATGTTTCAAGGCGGTAACAATCTTGACCCGGCGAAGATCTCCGGCCTGAATTCCAGCCGGAGCCGGGAAATTGACAATCCGATTCTCTCCGGTTCTCCCGCTCCACTCACCCGCACCTCGCTTGCTCGGCCCGCTGATCAGCACCTCACTGACGCTGCCGACCTGAGCTGCGAGAATTTCCTTGCTTATCTCATTCTGAAACCCCTGACAACGGGCCAGACGTTCACGTTTTTCCTCATCCGGAATCAGATCCTCAAACCCGGCGGCCCGGGTTCCGGGGCGAATCGAATACTTAAATGAGTAGATCTGATCGTAACGAACCTTCTCCAAAATATCCAGAGTCTTTTGAAAATCGGCTTCACTCTCACCGGGAAAACCGACAATAATGTCTGTAGTCAAAGCTATTCCGGGTACTGCCCGGCGTAATTTTTCAACTTTTTCAAGATAGTCTGCCGCCGTATAACCACGCCCCATACGGGACAGAACCGTGTCACTGCCCGCCTGAAACGGCAGGTGGAGATAGGGCGAGAGTTTCGGCAGCTCTGTGAAAGCTGAAATCAACGCATCCGACATATCTTTGGGGTGTGATGTTGTAAAACGAATCCGTTCAATGCCGGAGATATCATGAACCAAAGCCAGAAGTTCGGCAAAACCGATCTCATTTTTCTCTTGCAAACCGTAAGAGTTGACATTCTGACCCAGAAGCATCACCTCTTTAATTCCGGCCTGAGCCAGCTTGCCGACCTCTTCAATGATCGCCGCACTCGGTCGGCTGTATTCACGCCCCCGGACGTAAGGAACAATACAGTAGCTGCAGAAGTTATCACAACCCTGCATAATTGTCACCATCGCACTTATGGTACCGGCGGTCGGGATGGCCATTACTTCAAGCCCTCCGGGACATTTTAGAAACTCGGTCACACTCACCGCACAGCGGGATTGGCGCACTTTTGCAACCAGATCCGGCAGGCTGTCGAGCTGGTGCGTGCCGAAAACGATATCGAGTCCCGGACAACGTTTAAGCAACTTCTCACCCCACTGCTGGGCGACACAGCCGCCAACCGCAATTACCAGTTCCGGACGCTGCCGTTTCAAGGGGATGTAGCGGCCTAAGGCGCTGAAAATTTTGAGCTCAGGCTTTTCCCGGACGCTGCAGGTATTAATGACAATAAGATCGGCAGCACGACTGCTTTCCGTCACCGCATAACCTTGCTCGGCAAAAAGATGGGTTATCTTGCCCGAATCGCTGACATTCATCTGACAACCGTAAGTCTCCAGATAGATCTTCAAATACTCCACTCCCACTGCCGCAAAGGTTCCAGGGCCCGATGATTGGTCAGATCAAGATGAATCGGGGTTATCGAAACAAAGCCATCTTTAACATCAGCGGCATCAGTACCGGCAAGATCGTCTCCTTTAAGGACTTCGCCGCCGATCCAGAAATAGCGGCGCCCGCGCGGATCCTTATTCTCACAGACAACATCAGAATAACATCTCTTGCCCTGGCGATTCACCCGAAAACCGGCCAATTCAGACCAGGCAAGATCGGGAACATTGACATTGAGCAGGGTATCAGCCGGCATCCCGTACGCA
The DNA here is from genome assembly GCA_029932385.1 of bacterium. GTDB lineage: Bacteria > Desulfobacterota > Anaeroferrophillalia > Anaeroferrophillales > Tharpellaceae > Tharpella. Next base: position 9,016 of record JAOZQE010000002.1, read on the forward strand.
AGCACCTTTTCCGCTACCTCACGCGCGACCCGGGCCGCGGTGGCAAAATGAAAATCACGCTTATATTCTAAAGAGACGGCAATGGCCGGGATGCCCAGCAGAGTCGCTTCAAAAGCCGCGGCCACGGTACCGGAATAGGTAATATCATCACCTAAGTTGCCGCCACGGTTGATGCCGGAAATTACCAGACCAGGCTTCTGTTGTCGCATGATATGGTTAACCCCCAGAAAAACACAATCGGTCGGAGTACCGTCCACCACGTAACTGCCGGGCTTCCGCCTGACAATCCGCAGGGGCCGCTGCAATGTCAGTGAATGACCACTGGCACTCTGCTCACGCTCAGGAGCAACCACTGTCAATTCACCCAATCCGACCAGGCCTTCATTAAGGATGTTGATTCCCGGGGCATCAATACCGTCATCATTGGTAATCAGAATTTTTGTCGCCATAGTTACAAGTAATTATTCCATAATTGTTTGATGACATCCCGGCAGCGTCGACCGGTAAACTCAGGCAATCGCTTTCATCTGATTGCAAGAAGCTAAGTGAATCCTCTTTGACCAGTAGAAATCCAGCCGAATGTCAGTGTAATCATATAATTTTTCAGCGTCAAGCAAAAGTGACAACTCTTTTTTTTACGGCCTGACTATTCGTAGTTGCATTCAGGCATATGAATCGCTATAAAGAGAGCCGCTGATTTTATAAAATTCATCTGTACTTACCAATACGGAGTAAGCTTGATGCTTAAAATAAAGCTGAATAAAAGAAATTTTTTAATGCTGCTGTTTTTTCTGACCGCAATAATTCCGGCATCAGCCTTGGCGGCAGAGATGGCGGTTGCAGACAACCACCGGGCAGCCCTCGCCCAAGGTTCACAGATTGCGGTAATCCTGCCTCTAAGCGGCCCCTTTACTGACTATGGAGAAGCCTTAAAGAGAGGTTATGAACTTGGATTTGCCAAACTCCAGACTAACGGCACGGTTTCAGCTGCGAAATACCGGGTGGAATATCTCGATAGTGAAGGCGACCCGGAAGTTGCCAAAACCCTGATAAATTTAATCGCCAGCGAGGGGGATGTTGTCATCGCATCCGGCACGCCTCTGAACGCAACCGCCTGGACTGCAAGCCGTGCCTGCGAAGAAAATGGTCTGCCTTATCTGATAGTCGGCGCCAGCCAGGACAACCTGATCAACAACGAAAGTTTCTTTAGCTTCCGCCTGACCCAGAAAGGTTCAGGTCTGGAAAATATGCTGACAGCTTTCATTAAGGTGCAGGAACCTGAGATCAAGACGATGGGCATCATCTACGGCAACTCTCCCTGTGCCATCAAGCAGGCCCGGCAACTACAGAAATTATGTATTGCCAAAGGTATCGATCTGGCCATCTGGGAGAAGTGGAAAGAGTTCAACCACAATCGGAACAACTTTTACGATCTCTTGAATATAATTAAAGAACGTCAGCCTCAAGTTCTCTTTCTCGCTACCAATCAGAAAATCGCCAACCGGCTCTGGCTTCAAGGCCGGCAGCTGAATATTATGCCGGCAGCGACCATTTCAATCCCGATAAACTGCATCACGGCCCTGCCCGAACCTAACCGCAGCCTGATATCTGCCGACCAGCTCCCCTATGCGACTCCCTGGATCAATCCCGAGCGCACTCTTTCTGATGATGAGACCATCTCCCCACGACTAGACTACATTACCGCTCAAGGAGCGGCCGCAGCCAGGGTAATTGTAAACTGTCTCCAGAAAAGCCTGAATCTCTCCGCCGGGGCAATAGTCAAGAGCATGGAGTCAACCATGATCGACACGGTCTACGGTCAGGTTAAGTTTACTCAAGGGCCATCCGGGCATCAGAACCAGCTGCCCTGGTATCTAAGTAGCAATGACGGGGAAAACGGTGGTAAAGTCATTTTCCCGGTTAACAAGTAACTCTTCTCCGATAATAATATGAATAAGAAAAGGGTGCGACAGTTATTGCCGCACCCTTTTCTTATTAAAACCAGTAAAATATAGAGTTTAACCATTTATCACTTCAGAATATCTGCCATCTCCGGCAGGATAGTCGGTAATTCATCAATAAGTTTCTTGACCGCGTTAACCGAATTATCGAACATCGCCTGCTCATCGGCACTGAGATCAAACTCAATGATTCTTTCGACCCCGGCGGTACCGAGAACGCAGGGAACTCCAACATAATAATTATCTACGCCGAACTCACCCTTAAGCAGAGCACAAACCGGCAAAACCCGTTTCTGGTCACGCAGAATGGCTTCCGCCATAGCGATTGCCGAAGAGGCGGGGCTGTAAAAAGCGGAACCGTTACCGAGCAGTTTGACAACCTCGCCACCGGCCATTTTAGTACGCTCAACCATCGCGTCCATAACCTCTTTTGCCTTTTCCGCATCACCATATTTACGTTCCAGCTGCTCCATCACCGGAATCCCGTTGACATTGGCGTAGCGGACAATCGGCACCATGGTATCACCGTGACCGCCTAAGACCATAGCGTTAACGTCGCGCACCGAAACCCCCAGCTCCCAGGCAATAAACGAACAGAAACGGTTTGAATCGAGCACACCCGCCTGACCGATAACCCGCTCAGACGGAAATCCGGTAACCTTCTGACATAATGTCACCATCGCATCAAGCGGATTCGAGATAATAATTACAAAAGCTTCCGACGCGTGTTCCTTGATCCCCTCGGAAACTTGTTTCATAATTTTCGAGTTGATTCCTAAAAGGTCATCACGACTCATCCCCGGCTTGCGCGGCAGGCCGGCCGTAACTATAACAATATCGGAACCGGCAATATCAGTGTAACTATTGGTACCCTTGAGATTGACATCAAATTGATCCAGACGGGCAACCTCGGCCAGATCAAGCATCTTGCCTTGAGGCAGACCCTCGACGATATCAAACAAAACCACATCACCAAGCTCTCTCTGAGCACACAATTGGGCCAGAACCCCACCAATCTGCCCGCCCCCAATCAATGAAATTTTTGCTCTCTGCATCTTATTATCCCTCCATCTTGAGTAATTTCTTATTTAATTAAACTACGGTGCAACCAGCTGCAGCCGTTCTTCATAATGATTCTCTCAATCTTATGTATACAGTATGCAGAAACAGGGTAAATGTCAAGACAAAAACTTAAAAAGATAGAATTGACATCCTTCGATAAACAGACTACTTCTCAGGGCGATTAAGAATAAGCTAAAATTGATCAGGAGAGAGCATGAAATACGTAAAAGCCAGAATTGCCCGTCTTTTAATTGATTTTTTCGCCGATGACAACCGCCGGATAGAACATGCTTTCGCGGTGCTTTTTCAGGCCGAGATGATACTTGAAAAAGAGAATGTCACCTGCGATCATGAAATTGTCGTTGCCGCGGCTCTGCTGCACGATGTTGGAATAAAAATTTCTGAGGCGAAACTGGGTTACAACAACGGCAAAACCCAGGAGGAATTCGGGCCGCCGGTGGCTACAGAATTACTTGCAGCAATCGAGTTTCCCGCAGCCAAGATCGAGAAGGTTAAAGAGATAATTGGCAACCACCACTCACCTTCAAGGTATGATTATCCGGAGCTTGAAATTCTCAAAAGAGCCGATCGGATTGTTAACCGTAATGACGAATAGCCATA
>JAOZQE010000002.1:12759-47485 GCA_029932385.1 bacterium
TTGAAATTCTCAAAAGAGCCGATCGGATTGTTAACCGTAATGACGAATAGCCATAAATAGATGAATAACAGACTCAACCCGGAAACAACACAGGAGTAAAAAATGACAAACAGCGGTAAAACCAGTGCTTTCATACTCGGCCTTGCGATTTTCTGCGGTCTGGCTGCCTTAGGCTTTCTCCTTGGTAACGCGGCCTTAAAGGTTAAAAATATGGAGCGCAGTGTCCGGGTCAAGGGCCTCTGTGAACGTGAATATCCGGCCGATATTGTGATCTGGCCGATCCAGTTTACGGTGGCCGATAACAACCTGCAGAATCTCTATCAGACAATCGAGAAAAACAGCCGTAAAATTATCGATTTTCTCAACCAGAATCAAATCAATGCCACTGATATTTCCCATAATCCACCGGCAATAACTGACAAGTCGGCTCAGAGTTATGGCGGTGGTGATCGGATTCAATTCCGCTACAGTGCGACCCAGACCATATCAGTCTACTCCAAAGATATTGCTACGGTCCGCAAAGCGATGCGCACTTTGGCTGAACTCGGCCGGGAGGGAATTGTCTTCAATAATCAAAATTACGATGCCAAAATTGAATATATTTTCACCAGGCTCAACCAGGTTAAACCGGAGATGATTGAGGAAGCCACCCGCAAAGCCCGCATGGTAGCCTTGAAATTTGCTAAAGATTCCAAGAGCCGTCTCGGCAAAATCAAACGCGCCTCTCAAGGTCAGTTCAGCATCAGTGCCCGGGATAAAAGTACTCCCTACATGAAACGGATCCGGGTGGTCTCAACCGTTGAATACTATCTATCGGACTGATTAATGGCAAATAAATCGAGAATTATAGTTATCGGCGGCGGAGCTGCCGGGATGATGGCCGCCGGGGCGGCAGCTGCCACCGGAGCCCGGGTTCTACTACTGGAAAAAATGCCGCAACCCGGCCGCAAACTGGCAATTACCGGCAAAGGCCGCTGCAACCTGACCAACATTTGTGAAATCAGGGAGTTTATCGAACATTTCGGCAAAAACGGCAAATTTCTGCGCCAGACTTTCCACCACTTCTTCAGCCGGGAGCTGGTTGACTTTTTCGCCGGCAACGGTCTTGAAACGGTCACTGAAAGAGGCGGCCGGGTTTTTCCTACAAGTGGCAAAGCTCCTGAAGTAGTCAAAATCATGCGTGACTGGCTGCAAAAATCCGGGGTCACCGTGCGCTTTAACAGCCCGGTGGAAGAGATGCTGCTCAAAGATAAAAAGCTAGCCGGGGTTATGGTCAAGGGCGAGGAATTTCCTGCGGCCGCGGTCATTCTGGCAACTGGCGGCGCATCCTACCCGAAAACCGGGTCAACCGGTGATGGTTATCACCTGGCTGAAAGTTGCGGCCATACGATCATTGCCCCCCGACCGGCCCTGGTCCCCCTGATCTGCGCCGGCAATCACACCAGTGCCGCTCAAGGTCTGACACTGCGTAATATCGCCGTCACCCTCTTTATCAACCAGAAAAAAACCCGCCGTCTTTTTGGCGAGATACTGTTTACGGCAGACGGTGTCAGCGGCCCGACTATACTGACCTTGAGTCATCAGGTGGTCAGCAATCTGGAGAAAGGTGATCAGGTTGAGATTGAACTCGACCTGAAACCGGCTTTAGATGAGAAAAAACTTGATACCCGTCTGATCCGCGATTTTCACAAGCGCGGCAAGGAAGATATGGAATCCATCCTCCGCGGCCTGCTTCCCAGAGAGCTGTTAAGCATCTGTCTGCAAATGACCGGTATCGACCCGCAACGCCAGGGCCATCATGTAACAACTCAGGAACGTAAACAACTTCGTTCCTGGCTTAAAGGTCTGCGCCTACAGGTCAGCGGCCATCGGCCTTTAGACGAAGCAATTATCACTGCCGGCGGAGTCTCTCTGAAAGAGATTAATCCCAAAACTATGGCCTCACTGAGACTTGATAATCTCTTTATTGCCGGTGAGCTTCTGGATCTTCAGGCTGATACCGGCGGCTATAATCTCCAGGCCGCCTTCTCAACCGGTCATCTGGCCGGAATCTCAGCTGCCAGTTTAATTGTCTGAATCACTATAAATATTTCACAATGACAAAAAAGGATATCTCAACCCCGATGACCAGGCAAGAGTTTACCGTCGGCCTTATTTCCGACACTCACGGCTGGTTACGGCCGCAGGTTATAGATCAGCTTAAAGGCTGCGATGCCATTATCCACGCGGGTGATATCTGTGATGACGGAATAGTTACGAAACTTGAAGAAATCGCTCCGCTATATCCGGTCGCCGGCAATATGGACAGGAAGGGGAAATATCCGGCCAGCAACTTGATTCAGCTCAGCGGTTACTCAATCTACATTATACATGATTTTGCCGCAATCGATCTTGATCCGGCGGCCGCCGGCATAGATATCGTCATCTCCGGACACACCCATCAACCCGACCGCTTCAAGCGCGGGTCGGTTACCTGCATCAATCCCGGCAGCTGCGGCCCGAGACGGCCCGGCCGCCCGATAAGCATGGCCCGCATGCGGCTCTCAGCAGAACAGATAAACACTGATTTCATAGACCTTGAAACTGTGGGTAGAAACTAACGCGAGCGTTGAAGAACGGCCATAACCTCAAGGTGAGTGGTTCCCGGATACATATCGTAGGCTTTGATTGAAGTGAGAGTAAAATTTCCGACCGGAGTTTTGAGACGGGCCAGATCTCGTGCCAGAGTCGCCGAGTTACAGCTGATATAAACCAGTTTGCGAGCCGGACTTCGTAATATATTGTCAACAACAGCTGCATGCAGACCGACCCGGGGCGGATCGACCACCAGAGCATCTAAAAGGTCGGTAAAAACTATTTTTTCCGCCCGACCGCTGATAAAACTAATATTTGTAAGATTATTTCGTTTAGCATTACTCCGGCCCCGCGCCGCCGCCGCCGCATCACTCTCATAAACCGTCAGATTTTTTACAACCTGGGCCAGCGGCAGAGAAAAAGTGCCGCTGCCGCCGTAGATCTCAGCCACCGTACTTAAATCAACACAATGATTTACAAGGTCTCTGATTATAAGGCCGACTATCTGTGGATTAACCTGGGCGAATCCGCCTGCGGCCAGTTCAAAACCGCCGAAACCATAGTCTTCTCTTATAGTTTCCGGAATCGTCTTGATACTTTTCAAGTTCCCTGAACGGAAACGACCACGGCAGCCTGTCGCGGCAAAATCTCCGGCACGATTTGCCAGAGCATAACAGGTCGTCAGACCATCAGGCAGCAACCCAGGATTCTCTACCAGCTTCCGCAGCAGTTTTTTCAGCCCCGGGGCGAGCACCATACAATCCGGCACAACCACAACCCGGTGTGAACGACGCTGCAAAAAACCGATATTTTTTTCCCGATCACAATGAAAAACCGCCCGATGTCGGTAAGCATAGACCTCAGGTGAGGCAATTATATCCAGCGGCCCGGAAATTCCGACCCCGGCCAGAATTTCGATCAGCATCTCTTTTTTTAAGTTAAGCTGATCGGCAACAGAGAGCTGAAGCAGGTCACAGCCGCCGCACTCTTCATAGTGACGACATAAGGGTTGGCAACGCTTAGGTGCAGGCTTAATAACCTTCTCCAGCGAGCCGATGATGTATCGCTTTTTCTCTTTCTCAACCCTGACTAAAAGCTCATCACCAACCACGCCCCGGGAAACAAAAACGGCCTTGTTCCGGTAAAACCCCAACCCGTTGCCGGGGGGCGCGTATTTCTCTATCGTAAGGGGGATCAGCTGCAATCGATTATTGTTTGACACTATATTGAGTATCGGCAACCATCAGTAGACGAAAACCAATATTGTATCCATGATAATCAGGCCGCCTTTTGTTGCGGCTGGCGGAACGCACATAACGGGCCGGGTTATCCCAGCAACTACCGCGGGCAACCCGGCAATCAAGTGAACAGCCCGGCTTATTCTCTGCAACCAAGGCCGGGTTCACTTTCCCATAACTGGCATATCTGTCATTACACCACTCCCAGACATTACCCAGCATATCATACAGAAGAAAACCGTTAGGCTTAAAACTGCCGACCGGAGATGTCACCGCAAAGCCATCATCACAGTTATGGACACTCCATACAGGCCACTCATGCTTGGCGGTTAAATCTGCAACATTGGCATAGAGACATGCATCGCCAATATCATCGCCCCAGTAACGAATGGTTGTCGTACCGGCCCGACAGGCATACTCCCACTCAAACTCACGCGGCAACCGAATAATTCGACCGCTCTTTTTCGACAACCACTCGGCAAAAGCTACCGCTTGATTCCACGAAACCTCAACTACGGGCTGCCGGGGACCATTCAGGGAGAACTGTTTATACGATTTACTGTCATGCTTAGGAGCAAAACGAAGATATTGAGCATTGGTCACTTCATATTTAGCAATCCAGAAACCGCCGACAGTAACTTCATGGCGGGGAACTTCATCGGCACAATAGCGGTTATATCTATCCCGACCCATCACCTTAACCAAACTCTCTTTCTCAGCATCAGTCTGCCCCATAAAAAACGACCCGGCCGGAACCCAGATAAACTCCATACCCGTCAATGGTTCACGCCACTGCTGGGTCTCCGCCGCAAGGGGTGCCGCCAGAAAAAACATTATCAGAAAAAAAATCAATAAAAACGGAATCCGGCCCACAATAAAAGTCTTCATAATTAACCTTGTCATTTCAGTATACAGAACATTAATTCAAGCTATTCATAACATAAAAGAAACATAAAATAAACAAGGTTATAAATAATCACTGGAGTACGGCAAAGTTTAAAAGGCAACAAAACTTTTCTCATTGCTTCCAGCAGAAAAATAACCTATAGGCTGAGGCTAGGATCTATAACAGATTGTCCAATCAAACTTTTTCGAACCAAGAATATTTCTTAAGGAAACAATGAAATGAAACTAAGAATTGTTGCCGATTTACATAATCATTCGACCTTTTCCGACGGCGAACTCTCCCCGGCAGAAGTGGTGAAACTGGCCGCAGACAAAGGCTTTTCAGCTATCTCAATAACCGACCACGATACTCTGGCCGGAGTTGAGGAAGGGCTGGATATGGGGATCAAGACCGGAATCGAAGTTATTCCCGGAGTTGAACTGACGCTGCGGCTGAAACGACCGGAGTTTGTCGGGTCACTCCATCTGCTTATCTACTTTCAGCCGGCACTGCTCAAAAACCCTGACTTCAGCAAAGCCATTCAGGCGCTGTTTGCCGCCGGGCGCGGCGCCGCCCTAGTGCGGGATCGAGTCGCGGCCATAAATCACCATTTCGGCCCGGACTCTGCAACCGCAACTCCTGGAAAAACCCTGACTCTAAAAAAAGAGTTAACCGTTGCCGAAATCGAAAAACTGGGAGACAACATCACCAGACGCCATTTTGCCCGGGTTTTGAGTGAAAATCATCAACTTGACAAGTCCCAGGTCAAAGAGATCATCGCCAACCAGAGTCCCGCCTACCTGCCCTCCGGAATCGATATGGAAAAGCTTTCTCCCCTGCGCCGTAAATTCCCCCTGCTCATCTTTCTTGCCCATCCTGCCGCCGGATCTTTTCCGCCGCCTTCGCACTATCGCGAAGTCCTACCGCCCTGGCCGATAGTAAAGAAACTGCTGCCGGAATTTACAGCACCGGAACCGATTTGCATTGATGGTCTGGAGATAGAGTACCCGGGACATCGAAAAATCGATAAACAGGAGTTAAACACGCTGGCCGCAGAGTTCAACCTGCTGACCAGCGGCGGCTCTGACGGCCATGATCTTGGGGAACGCCCCTATGCCGTATGCGGCTTAGGACAAAAAGATTTCGCCCGCGTTAAGCAGCGCTATGAAGACCTGAGCTGAAGATATCAGCCCCGATCAAGTTCTCATTCGAGTACCGCTTTCATCCATATCCCTGGACTTTGTCAAGAGAAATTAAGAAATTTGAACACCATTAAGGTTGAATAAAATATACAATTTTAATTTGTGCTTGCATTTAGTGAAAAATAATACTAATGTCTCCCGACTCAGTCGATCGTTTGAGCATTTTTAATCTATTTTTCTGATGAGGTGAATTATGAACAGAACAAGAAAAACCCGCATTCATTGTTTTCTCCTGATAGCTGCTGCAATCCTTTTGTTTATACCCGTCCAGAGCCTCGCCAAAGAGAAAAAAGTTCGCCTCTCCTACAGCATCTTCTTTCCCCCCTCACATGCACAATGTAAAGCCGGAGAGGCCTGGGCCAAAGAGATCGAAAAGCGTAGTAACGGCCAAGTTGAAATCACTGTCTACCCCGGCGGCACTTTGACCAAGGCTCCACAGGTTTATGATGGCGTGGTTAATGGTATCTCTGATATCGGCATGTCCTGCTTTGCCTACACCAGAGGAAGATTCCCCCTGCTTGAAGGGCTGGACCTGCCGGTCGGCTATCCCGACGGCAAAACCGCCACCAAAATTGCTACGGCAATCACCAAAGAGTTCAACCCTAAAGAGGTTCAGGATACAAAAGTTCTCTATATCCATGCCCATGGTCCTGGAGTTCTGCACACGAAAAAGAGGCCCGTTCAACAGTTGGCCGACCTTAAAGGGTTGAAGATTCGCTCGACCGGGCTCAGCGCTAAAATCGTCAAAACTCTTGGAGCCCTGCCGGTCGCCATGCCCCAGGGAGACACTTATGAAGCCCTGCAGAAAGGCACAGTTGACGGAACTATCGGGCCAATCGAAGTTCTCAAAGGCTGGAAACAGGGCGAAGTCATCAAATATAGTACTGATCTTCCGGGTATCGGCTACACAACCTCTATGTTCGTCATCATGAACAAGAATAAATGGCAAGCCCTGCCTGATAACCTGAAAAAGATTTTTGAGGACGTCAGTAGCGAATGGGTCGCAGTTCAGGGTCAGGCATGGGATGACGCTGATGCCGCCGGACGCGCTTACACTCTGGAAAAAGGCAACAAGATCTATGCCCTGTCTGAAGCTGAAAGTGCCAAATGGAAAGCCAAAGTCAAACCGATACTGGATGACTATATCAAAAAAACCACCAGCAAAGGTCTACCGGGAGACAAGGTCGTAGCCCGGATTAACGAAATGTTGAAATAAGACGGGCTTCGCCCGCAATCCATGACACAGAAGCACAAAGTTTTAATTGAAGAGATAAACTTGCATGCCTTCAAAAACTTTGTGCCTCTGTGCTTTCAGCATTTGCACTTCACGACATATTTCCGACAAACCCTTATGAGTGATAAGTCACTTAAGCAACTTCAGGGAGTTTAAAAAGCGTGAGCAAAATTACCAGGCTGTTAGTAGAACTGATGAACTATCTGGCAGCAGCCAGCATTATTGCAATGATGCTGCTGACTTGCGCGGATGTCTTGTTACGCCTTTTTAAACACCCGATTCTCGGCACCTACGAACTTGTTGGACTTTTCGGAGCGCTGACTATTGCCTTTGCCATCCCGGCCACCACCTTAAACAAGGGTCATGTTGCCGTAGATTTCATGGTCGAAAAACTCCCGGCAGGAGCCCAAAAAATCTTCGCAGTTGTCGCCAATCTGCTAAGTCTCGCCCTCTTTGCCTTAATTGCCTGGCAATCTTTTCTCTACGCCAACATACTTAGAAGTAGCGGAGAAGTCACTTTGAGTCTGGAAATGCCTTTTTACCCCGTAGTTTATGTTATCTCCGCCGCCTCGCTACTGGTCTGCATCGTACTTATACTTGAACTTACAGTTCCAACACAGAAGGTAACAACAACAACATGAGTCCCTGTGCTATCGGCCTGATTGGCCTTGCGATTTTAATCGTATTCCTTTTCGCTCGGATTCCGGTTGGTTTTGCCATGGCCATCGTCGGGTTTGTCGGGTTTGTCCAGCTGGTCAACCTGGAAGCCGCTCTCTCACTCCTGGCCCGGGATGTCTTTTCAACCTTCAGCTCCTACGGCTTGACTGTAATTCCTCTTTTTATCTTTATGGGACAGGTCTCATTCCATGCCGGTATCAGCCGTCGCCTCTATGATACCGCCTACGCCTTCATCGGCCACCGGCCTGGAGGTCTGGCGATGGCAACGGTTGGTGCCTGTACCGCCTTTGGTGCAATTTGCGGCTCCTCTCCGGCCACGGCCGCAACCATGGCAACCGTTGCCCTGCCGGAGATGAAGCGCTACAACTACTCAATGGAGTTAGGCACCGGAGCCGTGGCTTCCGGCGGCAGCCTTGGCATGCTCATCCCTCCCAGCGTCGTATTTATTGTCTACGGCATAATGACCGAACAATCAATCGGCAAACTTTTTATGGCCGGCATTCTTCCGGGACTTTTAATCGCCGGCCTCTTCTGCCTGGCAATCAACATATCCTGTCGTCGCAATCCGGCACTCGGACCTCCGGGACCACGAACAGACTGGCCAGGGAGAATCAGGTCCCTTAAAGGAACCGGCGAAACCCTGCTCCTCTTTATTATGGTTATGGGCGGCCTTTTTGCCGGCATATTCACCCCGACCGAAGCCGGTGCAATCGGGGCCTTATGCAGTATCGGCATCGCCCTTATGGGTCGCAATATGAGTTTTGAAAAATTAAAGCTCTCACTTTTTGAAACTACCCGTACCGCCTGTATGGTCATGGTCATCGTTACCGGGGCTGTAATTTTCGGCCATTTCCTGGCTGTCACCCGAATCCCGTTCGACCTGGCCAGTTGGGTTGCGAGCCTGCCTTTACCCCGTTTCGTCATCATGATGGTAATTATCGCAGTCTATCTGTTCGGCGGCTGCTTCATTGATGCCCTAGCCTTAATTCTCTTAACCGTCCCTATCTTTTATCCGGTGATACTTGCCCTCAATTACGATCCTATCTGGTTTGGCGTAATTATTGTCCTGGTCACGCAAATGGGAGTTATCTCACCTCCAGTCGGCATCAATGTCTACGTCGTCAAAGGGGTGGCACCGGAAATCCCGCTGGGCACCATTTTCAAAGGGGTTATTCCCTTTCTTATCGCCTTAGTTATCGGCACCATTCTTTTAATTGCCATCCCACAAATCTCACTTTTTCTCCCGGGACTGATGAATTGATGTCAAGGGTTAAAAGTAAACAACTGCGACCACCAATTTCCCTCAACAGCTTCATGAGAATCATCTCTGTAAACAGAAAAAGTCCGGCCATAACGACCGGACTTTTTATTACTCTTCAATTAAATGCGCTGGACATGCCGACTGACTGACAGTTCTGCTTGTTAGAGTATCTTTGTCGCTTTCCCGGGCCGGGGAGCCTTGCAGACCAGGATACGCAAAACACTCTGGCTTTCATTGTACCAACAGTGAGGAATCCCGGCAGGGCTTTCTATCAGAGTGTCAATACTCACTTCTTGCTTTTCATCCCCCACTTCAACGATTCCGACCCCTCCCAAGACATAGAAAAATACGTCTACCGGCGTAATATGCCGTTTCAATGACTCACCGGGCTGTAATGTCAGATGGATCACCTGAGCAGCTTCAGAATCATAGAGTTTACGGGCATCAACTTTGTGCGGATTATCATTTTTAGCGGCATCAGCTACTTTTGTAATTATCATTTTGTTCTCCTGTTTTCATACCCATTCATCGCGGGATTTTTAAGGTGTAAGAGTGCCTTGAGTTAAATAAATTAAGACTTTAAGCGACAGAAACATTACTCATCGATAACTTCATATTCGGCGTACTCAACATCGCTCTTGGGGTTGAGACCGTACGCATTAGTTCCGGCAGTACTGTCCTGAATGCAGAAATAGATTAGAACCAGAATACCAACCACAGGAATCAGACCGATCAACAGCCACCAACCACTACGGTTGACATCATGCAGCCTCCGCACCGAGACCGCCATGCTGGGTACGAATACTGCCAGTCCGTATATAGCCTCCAAGGTTCCAAAACTCAACAAGGCAAGCACCGCGGAGACAATGAAATTGACCAGAGCAAACATCCAATACTCCTTACGCCGGGCCCGACCTTCGAAAACCGCGTACTTCTTCAAAACCTCAACATACCAATTCATTACCGATACTCCATGCAAAAAAAAGGTTAAAGTATAAATTTCCAGAAAGCTCTAAGTCTCTCTTTCATATTTTATGTTATCGAATTGCTCCTAACACGCAAGAAAATAAATGCCAACTTTAAAACGATAAAGAGGCCGAATCACAAGATTCGGCCTCTTTTCAAGGAATAATAATTTAGTCCAGAATCAACGCAATAAGAATACCGGTGAGCGACATTCCTGCACGACTTTATTGGCAACTGAACCGAACATCATGTTGGATAATTTACCGTAACTATTCGGTGAAATTATGATAAAATCCACAGCTTCGTGGGCTGCAACCTGACAAATCACCGTGGCAGGGTCACCTGTCTCAATCTTGGTATCGGCCAAAATCCCAGCCTCTTCCAACACCAGCCGATGTTTTTCAACAACCTTCTCACAATGGCTGATCGACTGCGCCATAATAACTTCCAACTGAGCCAGCTGAAAACCATGATATTTAAGCTGAGATTCCGACACGACCATAATCAGGGTCACCGACATCGGAATCTGATCTTTCATTTTTATGATATATTGCAGAGCCCGGTTGGCCGCTACCGAATCATCAACCGGAACTAAAACTCGTACAGGCATCTTAAATCTCCAACCTTAAATGAATAAGTTTACTGACCGTAGAAAAATCTCGGCAGGCAGAGTACCAGATCCGGCCAATAGGTCAAAATCAATAAAATTGCAATCTGGATAGCGAGAAAAGGCATTACAGCTTTAGATACATAAATCAGCCCCCGATTAACCAGGGCCCCGGTTATATAAAGACTGACTCCGAGCGGCGGCGTACAATAACCAATCCCGAGATTAACCGTCATCAAGAGACCAAAATGGAGAGAACTGATACCATACTCCGGCAGCATCGGCAACAGAATCGGGGCCAGAATCAGGGTCGCAGAGATAATATCCATGAACATCCCGACAATCAAAAGCATTATATTGACTATCAGGAGAAAAGCCCAGGCTGAATGAACCTGACTGACCACAGCCTCAGCGATCTGGGCTGGGATCTGCTCTAAAGTAAGGTAGCGGCCGAATGCGGTCGCACCGGCGACAATAATCAGCAGTGTCGCTGAAGTCACGGCGGAAGAGACCACAACATCCTTGACCTTACCAAACTTCATATCCCTATGAATAAAAAGTTCAACTACAAAGGCATAGACACAAGCCACGACTGCGGCTTCATTGGCCGTAAAGACTCCGGAAAAAATCCCGCCAAAAATTAGTACCGGCAGCATTAAAGCCCAGAAACCATCTTTCAACACAGCGATCAGTTCTTTAAAAGTCGGCGCCGGAGAGCGTTTAAAATTCCGGTTACGACAATAGAAATAGGAGTATAGCGACATCGCCACAATAATCATGAAACCGGGGACAAAACCGGTCATGAAAAGTGCGGCCAGCGAATCGTTACTGACCATTGAGTAGAGAATCATCGAGATACTGGGTGGAATAATAACCCCTAAGATCGGTGCCGTCGTCATTATCCCGACACTGAACTTCTCATCGTACTGATTCTCCATCAGGGCCGGTATCATGAAACCGCCAATCGCGACAACTGTGGCTACGGTCGAACCCGAGATCGCCCCGAACATGCCGCAGGCCAGAACTCCGGCCATGGCCAGGCCACCGGGAAAGAATCCGACCACCGCATTCGCGACTTTGATGAGCTTGTCGACAATCGACCCTGCCGTCATGATGTTGCCGCAAAGAATAAAAAAGAGCACCACCACCAGAGCGAAATTATCCATACTCCGGAACAGGGTCTGGGCCAGCATCATAATCGGCATGTCGGTAAAATAGACAAAACCCAGGATGCTGGTAAAAAAGAGCGACATGAAGACCGGGAT
Source organism: bacterium (assembly GCA_029932385.1). Classification (GTDB taxonomy): domain Bacteria; phylum Desulfobacterota; class Anaeroferrophillalia; order Anaeroferrophillales; family Tharpellaceae; genus Tharpella. The sequence continues at coordinate 24,671 of JAOZQE010000002.1, forward strand.
CGTAGAGCCGAGACAACCTAGCAGACATAATACTATAATGAGGTATGTGCTATTCATTATTTATCCACCTGCTGCCCGGTAAAATCTTCCCACATCGCCATGATCGTCCGAATAAACATCATCCCCCCCATCAACGGCAGAATTGCGTAGAGTATCACCAGAGGGATGCCTAAGATAATGGTACTCTGTTGGGTTTCAACCTGCAGCGCCGCCATTTGCCAGCCGAGATAACACATCAGAACACTGTACCCCAAGGTACAGATATGACTGAAATAATCGAGTGATTTTTTTAATGACGGAACAATCTGCGGCAAGGCATCAATCCTGATCATCGAACGATTCTTGATCGCCGCTGAGCAGCCAATGAATGTAGTATAAATTATAATTTCACGAATCAGTTCCTCGGACCAAGCCAGGGAGTAGTGAATTGTATAGCGCAGGACGACATTCACAAAGAGTGAAATCAGGCCGACCATCACAGCAATAAAGATGGTCCAGTCTTCAAAGAATGAAAAGACCCTGTCTATGGCCTTAAAACTTTTGGCGATCATAAAAACAATCCTAAATAAGACAACGAATATTCAAAACAGAACGGTTGCAAGAAAAAGGAGCCGGAGGTTTGTACCTCCGGCTCCCGTTGTGGTCAGTTATGACCTAGTAGTTAAGCGAGCGTTTATAGCCCATGAGATCCTGAACCTTCTTCAGGTAGTCAGCACCGATCTTACCGGCCCACTCTTTATGAACCGTCTCACCCTTAACCCGGAGAGTCTCCATATCTTTTGCGGGGAGCTGATAGAACTGAATACCATTGGCTTTAGCCTTGGCAATCTGATCAGTTTCCTGTTGGCGAGTCAATACGCGGGTTTTTGCACACTCTTCGTGGATAGTATCTAGCAGAACTTTCTGCAGATCGCTCGGCAGAGAATTATAGAATTTCTCATTGACGAGGAAGATAAAGAGCCCCTGAGCGTAGTTAATCTGGGTAAAATTCTTACAAACCTCAAACTTCTTCGTGATATTACAAACCATCGGAGTGTGGTCGAGGCCGGTAATGACTCTCTGTTTCAAAGAGATCGGAACATCCGGCCAAGGCATAACTACCGGATGCAGGCCCCACTCTTTATAAAGTGAACGTTGAACTGCAGCTTCAGCGATCCGGAACTTAACATCTTTGGCATCCGCCAGAGTTTTAACCGGGTCAACAGTAGCCCAGCCGTAGTTACCATAACCGGTAATATCAACACCCATAATACCCTGATGTTTCATGCCATCCATAAAATACTGCCATAAAGGACTGGCGATATACTTATCGAGTTTATCAAAAGAGTTGATCAAAAAAGGCAGGTTAATGATACCCATGCGCGGAGCCAAATTGGTTACCGCAACCGAAGAACAGAGCATACCTTGAACTGTATTAGTTTTCAGCATGTTAAGAACTTCGACTTCACCACCTAGCTGATGCAGAGGATAGTACTTAAGAGCAATCTGACCATTACTATTTTTCCACAAACTGTTACGCACCCGATAACCGGCGGCAACCCCTTCGATTACAGGATGGGAAATATTGGAAACCTTCATGGTGTACTTGGCTCCCGACATATCAACAGTCGATTTCCATTTAGCCAGAGGATTCTTCTTTTTGGCCATTACGGCAGATGAACACACCATCATGACGACCAACGCCAACACCAGGACACGCAAACATTTTCTCTTCATTGTCAACCCCTTTTAAAAATGTATAACCAGTTAAGAGACAAACACGACAAACTACTTGTCGTGCGTCAGATCCGACGGCTCCGCAAAAGATTATGCGCTGGCATTATCCCGTTCAAAACTTCTACGTCCCATCTAAAAAATAATAATAACAAAAAAATCATTTTCAGAACAAGATTTTATCCTCCAGCGAACACTCTCTGTAAAGCAAAAAAAGTGTATACTGTCAAGGGATAATATGATTTTTTTCTAATAAATACCAGCAAACCGAGAAGAAAACATCCTGAGAACTGATATATGCAGAATTGTCAAGGTTTCCCAGTTGCCAGACCTCGGCAGAAGAGCATTTTCACAACAACTATTTCACTTGCTTTTCATTCCGCCTGTAAGTATTATGGCAGTTGCTTCTAAACTTACTGCAACCGCCGCAACCAGCGACAGGATAGCCGTTTTTACCAATACAAATAAACCGAGAAAAACCAAACGAATGCGTGTGAATATAAAAAAGTTATCAAAATTGCGGAACCACGCCTGGCATACAAGGTTCGCTGCTGTAATACTCATCTCAAGTCTGCTACTGTCGGCACCGCTTTTAGGATATAGCAAATTATATGCCGCTGACAAAAAACAGGTCGAGTTTGCGGCCGACAACCCGCCCTATCTGGAAGACTTTGTCATAAGCTCCGAGGATGATAAAATCAGCCTATCTTTAAGTGTTGCAAACCCTTTTGATCTTGAGATAAAATCTTTACTTTTAAACGGTGTCTCACAAAAAATCTCACTGAATGTGGAAGTCAGCGTGAACAGTTTTAACCTCTATCTGGTCAAATTCGACCGGACACTGAGCGACAACACCTACATCCACAACATAGATTACGACAACCTGAAAAAAGTATTCACGATCACAATTTCACCGGATAAAAAACCGATTGAAACTGACTCTTATAAGAAAGCGGTCGAGATCGCTTCAACATTCAAAGAGATCACACTGCTCCACAAGAACCAGATTGAAATCGACCGCATCTACCAGGTTGAAACTCAAACTGAGATCAGAGAAGTCAGCCTCCCTTTCCATCTTGAGTATCTCTTCTTTTTTCTCTCGGCCTGGGATCGAAAAAGTAACAGTTATACCCTGGACATCCCCAATCAACTATTAACTGAATTACTGAAGAGATAATCTTGACGGCGCCCATATCAATAAGCGGTCAAAACACCAGAGATCACATAAAGAAGGATCATCAGCGCCGCAGACGAGAGAAGATCATTATTGCGGTTCTGGCGATCGTCATAACCACTCTCTTCTACATCGAGATGAACCTGAGCAACCTGCCGACGGAAATGCCGATCCTCGGCAATGTTATCGTTTTTGCTCTCATAAATATCAACATAATCCTCCTGCTCCTGCTGATTTTCCTGATCCTCCGCAACCTCCTGAAACTCCTGCTCGAAAGAAAACGTAAAATTGTCGGTTTCCGCCTGCGGACCAAACTGGTAGTAGCCTTCATTTCATTGTCACTTTTTCCCACGATTCTGCTCTTTGTCGCGGCAACCGGTTTTATCCGTTTCAGCCTCGACAACTGGTTTTCGACCAACTTTGAGACATCACTCGATGCTTCACTCGTGATCGCCCAGGAATACTACGATAATCTGCGGCAGCAGAACCGTACTTTAGCCGACGTTATCGCGGCCGAAACCACCCGCAAAGGCCTGTTAATCGGAGAACAACACCAACTTTTACAAAAACTGGTCGAGACGAAACGCTCCGAATATGCTCTTGATGCCATCGCCATCATCCCGCAACCCGGCCCACCTTTAGCCTGCACTTTAAGCCTGAGCTCCTCGTTAAGCAAAGAGAACTATCAGGCCAGCATCAACTTGACTGACAAACTGCAAAACCGCGATCTAATTGTGCCTATGGCCGACGGATCCACCATGATTCAGGGGTGGGCCCCGATACTTTCGACCTGGCAGGGGGATAAAGTGATCGCTTTAGTGGTTACGATCAAGCAGATTCCGGCCAGCCTCGCCTTACAAATGCAGAATATCTCAGAAAAGTATACGGCTTACAAAAAAGCTAAGAATCTGGAGATCTATATTAAAAGTAACTATATCATGACTTTTGTCCTGATTACGGCGCTGATCACTTTCATCTCAATCTGGTTTGGGTTCTTTCTGGCGAAGGATATCACGGCTCCGGTCCACGAACTGGCTCTGGCGACCCAGCAGATCGCCGATGGCAACCTTAATTTCAGCATCGATATGGTTGCCAGTGATGAACTCGGCATTCTCGTCAACTCCTTCAACAGTATGACCAGAAACCTTCTCGAAAGTCGAAAGGAACGTGAACTGGCCCACCAGGAGATGAGCCGTATCAGTTCTGAACACGAACAGAGACGGCGCTACACTGAAACTATTCTCGCAAATATCAGCACCGGGGTTATCGCTTTAGACCGCACCGGCAGCATCACCACGATCAATCAGGCAGCAGAAAATATTTTCGCCTTCGCTCCGAATACGACTCAAGGTCGAAACTACCGGGATGTTTTTCACCAGGAGCTGATTCAGAGAATCCGTCAATACCTGAAAGAGAGCCAGAATGATCCTGACAAAAAACGCAACATTGAACTGACGCTGCCGGATCGCAACCGTTACGTATCTGTTCATTTCAGCCCTTTTTACGCGGAGTCTGACAGCTACATCGGCATGCTCATCATTATTAACGACATGAGCGAACTGGTCAAAGCTCAGAAAACCGTAGCCTGGCGTGAGGTTGCCCGCAGAATCGCGCATGAGATTAAAAATCCGCTGACGCCAATTGCCCTTTCGGCTCAGCGCATCCAGCGCAAATACAGTGACCTGACCGAAGAGGACGACCATGTTCTCAAAGACTGCACTACCACAATTGTCCGTCAGGTCAACGATTTGAAATCTCTGGTTAATGAATTCTCTAGTTTTGCACGCATGCCCCAGGCCCGTCCGACCCTGCAAAATCTGAATCAGATCATTGATGAGTCCCTGATTTTATACCGCCAGAGCCACAGTCAGGTGGAATTCACTTTCACGCCCGACGACAGGGTGCCGGATTTCTATCTCGACCGGGAACAGATCAAGCGGGTCATGACCAATCTCGTGGATAACGCTCTGGCCGCACTCAAGAAAATCGACTCAAGTAAAATCTGGATTGCCACCAGACTTGACAAAAGTCTGGAAATGGTTATTATCGAGCTCAACGACAATGGCCCGGGAATGGATGAAAGAACCCAGGCTCGCCTTTTCGAACCCTACTTTTCAACCAAAAAGAGGGGTACCGGTTTAGGACTGACCATCGTCAAAACTATTATCAACGATCATCGCGGTTTTATTCGTGTCCGTGAAAACCATCTTAAGGGGACCTGCTTTGTAATCGAATTACCGATTATAAAGAATGCATAAGAGCCTTAACCTGTTAAAGTGAAATATAAAAATGAAAAAGACCATTCTCATAATTGATGACGAACCGGATATCTGCCAGTCAATGAGTGATATTTTCAGTGATGAAGGCTATAATGTCATGACTGCCGGAGATGGTAACGAAGCTTTGGGAAAGCTCGAAAAAGAGACCCCGGACCTGATTTTTCTCGATATCTGGCTGCCCGACAGTGACGGATTAAAACTTCTGCCCGGACTCAAACAGGAACACCCGCATGTGCCGGTAATCATGATCTCAGGACACGGCACCATCGAAACTGCGGTTCAGGCCACTAAACTCGGAGCCTTTGATTTTATCGAAAAACCTCTCTCTCTGGACAAGCTGGTAATTACTGCCAGCAACGCTTTAACCATCTCCAGACTCCAGGAAGAGAATGTCCGGCTCAAGAAAAAATATAATGAAAATCGTCTGATCGGTGAATGCCGCCCGATTCTGCAACTCAGGGAACAGATCAGGATTATCGCCCCGACTGATGGCTGGGTTCTGATTGTCGGCGAGAACGGTACCGGCAAAGAGATGGTCGCCCGTGAGGTCCACCGCCTCAGTAACCGCCAGAACGGCCCTTTTATTGATGTCAACTGCGCCGCGATTCCCGACAACCTGATTGAATCCGAACTTTTCGGCTATGAGAAAGGCGCTTTCACCGGAGCTGACCGCCGCCAGAAGGGGAAATTTGAACTCAGTAATCAGGGTACAATTTTCCTCGATGAGATCGGTGATATGAGTCTCAACACCCAGGCCAAAATCTTACGGGTCCTGCAGGAGAAGACCCTCTCCCGCCTGGGTAACAGTAAACCGATTCCGATCGACGTCCGCATCATCGCGGCCACCAACAAAGATCTCGAGGAAGAGATCAAAGCCGGTAATTTCCGCCAGGATCTCTATTTCCGCCTCAATGTCCTCCCGATTCAGGTGCCGGCCTTAAGGGATCGCCGCGAAGATATCCCCCTGCTCTGTGAAACCTTTATAACTAATTACTACAATAATCACGGTGGCACTTACCGGCATCTCTCCCCTGAGGTAATCGCCAGACTCAAAGAGTATAACTGGCCCGGAAATGTCAGAGAGCTTAAAAATCTGATGGAGCGGCTTTCCATCATGTGCACGACCGAGCTCGTCCAGGTAAGCGATTTACCGCCCTACCTGCGCGATCTCAAAGAATCCGGCCGGGGAAATGCGGAAGCCCATCAATGGAGTGATTTTTTAGAATCAAATTCATTCAACGATGTCACCAAAGCCTTCGAAAAACTCTACATCTCGGATAAACTACTTAAAAATGACTGGAATATATCTAAAACTGCTAATTTAATCGGCATGACCCGGCGTAATCTGCATCGCAAGATCAACGCGCTGGAGATCTCGCAGCCGGATCCACAATCTTAATCTTAATTTTAATCTTAATTCACCGATAAATTTAACCACGAACGGATAAAACAATAAAACATGGCTCAGAAAAATAATAACAATAATAATGATTACGGTGCTGATGCAATCGAAGTCCTTAAGGGCCTCGATCCTGTCAAGATGCGGCCGGGAATGTATACAGATACAACCCGGCCCAACCATCTCGCACAGGAGGTTATCGACAACAGTGTTGATGAAGCGATTGCCGGCTTTGCCAACCGTCTCGATGTAACCCTGCACTCGGACAACTCTATCTCGGTTAAAGATAACGGCCGGGGAATGCCGGTCGATATTCATCCCGAAGAGAAGGTTCCCGGAGTCGAGTTAATCATGACCAGACTCCATGCCGGAGCCAAATTCTCTCAGAAAAACTATCAGTGTTCCGGCGGCCTGCACGGGGTCGGAGTTTCAGTGGTAAACGCTCTTTCGGAACGCCTTGAAGTTGAAATCCGCCGTGACGGCGGCCGCTTCGGGTGCGCCTATGCTAACGGTGAGACCACTAAACCTCTGCATCGGATAGAGGATATCGGTCGCCGCAACAACGGTACGACTATTCATTTCTGGCCCAACCCCAAATATTTTGATTCGGTTAAATTTGTAGCGACCAGACTTATACATTCCCTGCGGGCCAAAGCGGTTCTCTGCCCCGGCCTCAAGGTCTCATTCAAAGACCTGATTAATGACAAAACCTACGAGTGGCACTTTATTGACGGTTTGTCCGACTACCTGAAACAAAGTTTAGGCAACTATCCACAGCTGCCGGAGCAACCCTTTACCCATAAATTCACCGGTGAACATGAAAATGTTACCTGGGCCCTGACTTGGCTTCCTGAAGGTGGCGAACTGATCACTGAGAGCTATGTCAACCTGATTCCGACATCCCAGGGGGGCACCCATGTCAACGGCCTGCGCAGCGGCCTGCAGTCGGCCTTCAGAGAGTTCTGTGATTTCCGCAACCTGCTGCCCCGGGGGCTCAAGCTCTCCCCCGAAGACAGTTGGGAAGGCTTAAGCTATATCATCTCCCTGAAAATGCCGGAACCTCAGTTTTCGGGCCAGACCAAAGAACGCCTGACCTCCCGGGAAAGCGCTTCATTTGTAGCCGGAGTGGTTAAAGACTCTTTCAGTCTCTGGCTCAATGAGAACCCGACCCTCGGTGAAGAGTTGGCGGCAATGGTCATCGCCAGCGCCCAGAAGCGGCAACGGGCGGCAAAGAAAATTGAACGAAAGAAGATCACCAGCGGCCCGGCCCTGCCGGGTAAACTTGCTGACTGCGTCTCCCAAGACCCCAACTTGAGTGAACTTTTTCTAGTTGAAGGCGACTCGGCCGGGGGCTCGGCCAAACAGGCCCGGGATCGCAATTTTCAGGCGGTTATGCCTTTAAGAGGCAAGATCTTAAACACCTGGGAGAGTGATGTCGAAAGTATCATGGCCTCAAAAGAGATTCACGATATCTCTTCCGCAATCGGGGTTGATCCGGGCTCACCCAAACTTGACGATCTCAGATACGGCAAGATCTGCGTCCTCGCTGATGCCGACTCTGACGGCCTCCACATTGCCACCTTGATCTGCGCCCTCTTCCTGCGGCATTTCAAACCGCTGGTCAGCGCCGGGCATCTCTATATCGCAATGCCGCCGCTCTATCGAATTGACCGGGGAAAAGACATTTTCTATGCCCTTGACGAAGCTGAAAAAGAGGGTATTTTAGATCGCCTTAAAAGCGAGAAAAAAGCTGGCAAAATCAATCTCCAGCGTTTTAAGGGTCTGGGCGAGATGAACCCGCTGCAGCTTCGGGAAACCACTATGGCGCCGGAGACCCGCCGACTGGTCCGTCTCAACCTGGATAATGAAGAGGAAGATTTCAAAATAATGGATATGATGCTGGCCAAGAAAAGAGCCGCTGACCGGCGGCGCTGGCTCGAAGGTAAAGACCAGTTTATAAACTTAGACGCTAATTAAAGCCCGCAGACAAGTGGCCTTTTCAGAATATTTCTCTCTCTTAAAAATGAGCTAATGTTCCGCAAGTCACTAAATTTACTGTCAAGACACAAGGATCACATGAATCAGGACAACCACAACATAATTCAAGATACTACTGAGAAACAGTTTCTCGGTCAGTTTACAGAAAAAGCCTATTTAGAATACGCCATGTACGTCATCCTCGACCGGGCTCTGCCCTATATTGGTGACGGTCTTAAACCGGTACAGCGGCGCATTATCTACGCGATGTCGGAACTCGGCCTTAAAGCCGGAGCTAAATACAAAAAATCGGCCCGAACGGTAGGTGACGTTTTAGGTAAGTTCCATCCCCACGGTGATTCCGCCTGCTATGAAGCCATGGTGGTCATGGCCCAGCCTTTCACCTACCGCTATCCACTGGTCGACGGCCAGGGCAACTGGGGCGCTCCGGATGATCCAAAATCATTTGCCGCCATGCGTTACACTGAATCCCGACTTTCGGCCTATGCCGATCTTCTTTTAAGCGAACTCGGCAACGGTACGGTGGACTGGGTTGATAATTTCGACGGCACCTTGAAAGAGCCGGAGCTGCTGCCCGCTCGCCTGCCTAATATTCTCTTAAATGGCAGCACCGGCATTGCCGTCGGCATGGCGACCGACATTCCGCCGCATAACCTGACCGAAGTCGCGGCGGCCTGCATCCATCTGCTTGACCATCCCCAAGCAACCACGGCGGAGCTCTGCAACTGCATCAAGGGGCCGGATTTCCCCTCGCAAACTGAAATTATAACCCCGAATGAAGAGATCATCAGAATCTACGAAAAGGGTTCGGGCTCGATTAAAATGCGGGCCGTATATCACAAGGAAGATAACGACATCGTTATTACCGCTTTGCCGCATCAAGCCTCCGGTGCCCGGATTATGGAACAGATCGCGGCCCAGATGCAGGCAAAGAAACTGCCTCTGGTCGCCGACTTGCGGGATGAATCAGACAATGAAGAACCGATTCGCCTGGTCATTATCCCGCGCTCAAACCGGGTTGACAGTGAACAGTTAATGGCCCACCTTTTTGCGACTACTGATCTTGAAAAAAACTACCGCGTCAATCTCAATCTGATCGCTCTCGACGGCCGCCCCCGGGTTATGAATCTGGCCGAGATTTTAAGTGAATGGCTGACCTTTCGTACTGATGTTGTCAGGCGGCGGCTCAACTACCGCTTAGACAAAGTTAAGGCCCGGCTCCATATTCTAACCGGTCTGCTGATTGCATTCTTAAATCTTGATGAAATTATTGAGATTATCCGCAACAATGACCGGCCGAAACCGATTCTCATAGAACGTTTTAATTTAAGTGAAATCCAGGCGGAAGCCATTCTGGAACTCAAATTGCGTCACCTGGCCAAGCTTGAAGAGATGAAGATTAAGGGTGAAGAGGATGAGCTCGAAAAAGAGCGCCGGGCCCTCGAAGAGATCCTTGACTCAAGCCGCAAACTGAAAAGTCTGATCCGCAAAGAGATCAAAGCCTGCGCCAAACAGTTCGGCGATAAACGCCGCTCGCCCATGGTAAGCCGTTCCGAAGCCCAGGCCCTGACCACGATCGACCTGCTGCCGACCGAAGCAATTACGGTCATTCTTTCGGACAAAGGCTGGATCAGAGCCGCCAAGGGGCACGATATCAATCCCGAAAAGGTCAACTACCGGGTTGGCGACAGTTTCAAAAGTGCGGTACCGGGCCGCAGTAATCAACCGGTAATTCTTCTCGCAGCAAACGGTCGCTGTTACACGCTGCCCTCTCATAACCTGCCTTCAGCCCGGAGTCACGGAGAGCCGTTGAGCGGCCGCCTGCAACTTGAAAACAATGCCCCGATAGAGCATATGCTGATGGGGGAAGAGAATAATCTCTTTCTGCTGGCATCTGACGCGGGCTACGGCTTCATCGCCAGACTTTCTGATCTGATCAGTAAAAATAAGAGCGGCAAAGCCGTTCTAACACTGCCGCCTAACGCCCGGCCCCTGGCCCCGTTAGCGGTCAGAAACCTGCAGGAGGAAAGCCTGGTAGCCTTAAGCAGCAGCGGCCGCATACTGATCTTCTCACTCACCCAACTACCGCTGCTACCCCGGGGTAAAGGCAATAAAATTATTAATCTGACCCCAAGCCGCGGCAAGCATAAAAAAGAGATCCTTAAATCCATGGTTATCCTGCCGGACGAGGCAAGCCTGAAAATTTACGCCGGTCGCCGCCATCTGACTTTGAAAAAAGAGAGCCTTGAAAGTTATATCGGTAATCGTGGCCGCCGCGGCCAGATGTTGCCGCACGGCCTGCAGCGGGCAGAGCAACTTGAAGTGATTACGGCAAAGGAGAGCAGTGATGAAGATTGATTGGGCCTATATGCGTAAAGGCTGAACTTCATGTAAAAAAGCCCAGGAGTTCCTGGATGAGTACAAACTGCAGATCAAAGAGGTAACCGATGCCCGTAAGAAACGGATTGATCACGAAGCTGCCTGGCAGATCTTAAGCCGGGCAGAAACGATAACTGTAGCCAAAGGCAAAAAACAACTCAATTTCACCCCTACAGACGCTAACCGGGATGAGATTCTCAAGGCGGCAATGGGACCCAGTGGCAATCTGCGGGCCCCGACCTTAAGAATCGGCACGCGACTTGTGACAGGATTCAATCCGGAACTCTATCAAACCATATTTTCCTGATGGATGATGCCAGTTTAGAAGTCATGGTTGCGGCCCTGGCGGAGGAGCTGCAGGAGACCTTCATTACCAAGGTCCACCAGATGACTCCCTACCACCTGCTGTTACGCCTCCGGGGCGGCGGCCGCGGTGGTGAGCGGCGCCTGCTGATATCGGCGGCACCCCGGGAAGCGGGACTTCATATAAGCTCCCGCCGCTACCTCAACCCTCCCAGACCTTTACGTTTCTGCGCCTACCTCCGCCACCATTTTCAGGGAGCAAAAATAAAAACCATCGAAAAGGTCGTCGGCGATCGCATTGTCATCATCAGAGCGGCCCGCCGGCACGAAGAGGAGAAACAACTCATCATTGAACTTATCGGGAAACGTGGCAACGTTCTCATGACCCGGGGAGAAGAGATGCTGATCGGGGCCTTAATGCTCGAAAAAGGTACGCCCCAGCGGCTTAAAACCGGCAGCCCCTATCAACTGCCGGAGCCGGTCTGCGAAACTGCCACCGACAACCGGCCCGCCATCTTATTTGAGACTATCGGCATCAACGATTTCAGAACCCGGCCGGAGCAATTACAGACTCAATATGATAACTGGTTTTTCCCGCACTACAAAAAACATTATGGTGATCTCGAAACTCGGAATTCAAGCAAAGCGTTACAACAATATCAACGCCGTTTGCAGAAAAGAGTGAAGAAACTGACAGCCGAACAGCAAGAAAAGGCTAAGCATATTGATGACAACCGCTTCGGCGATCTTCTCAAAGGAGAGATTCACAGACTTAAAAGAGGATGCGAAAAGGTAGTGGTCACCGACTACTACTCTACCACCCTGGAAAAAATCGAACTCAGCCTCAACCCCGCTTTAAGCCCGTTGGCAAACATGGAAAAGTTTTATAAAAATGCCAAAAAGGCCAAACGTGGACTCAAGCTAATCGGCAAACGCCTGCTGGCCACCGAACAGGAAAAAATTTATGCGCAGGAGCTCCTTTTTCAACTCAACTGCCTGACCGCTGACCCGGATCGGGAAATCTCGGATGAAGAACAGGAACTTCTGGAACTGGCTGCGGCTATAACCGAAAAAAGAGGCCGCCGACAGCAGCCGGATGCCGCACCCAGACGACCGCAAGCGCAAGTAAAAAACCGCAATCATAAACACCGGGGAGTTGAAAGGATCGACGGTATCAGCGGTGGCATCATCTATCTCGGCCGCAATGTCATCGGCAACGAAAACATCTACCGTCACTTAGGATCTCCGGATGACCTCTGGTTTCATGTCCACAACCATCCCGGGGCCCATGTCCTGCTGAAAAATGCTCCGGGAACTGCGGCATGCGAAGAAGAAAAAATGCAGGCCGCAGCCCTGGCCGCTACCAACTCAAAGGCTGCCTCGGAAAAGATAGTCGAAGTCACCATGATCCAGGTAAAATACCTGCGCAAGCCCAAAGGCGGCCGTTTAGGACAACTTCTTTTAAGCGGGCCGCAACAGATCTTGAGAGTAAATAACCATGGATAAACTGATTGACCCTCTCGCTCGGCAACTCACGGCCCGGCTTAAAGACGCAGGTTTCCGGTCGGAACAGATTGTCGCTGACAAAGTATTACGAACCTGTTACGGCTACGATGCGACCCGCCAGAGTTCTGACCCGCTGTTAGCGCTGCTGCCTGAAAATGAGCTGCAGGTACAAACCATCCTTAGACTGGCTACCGAAAAAAATCTTAAAATCTTTCCCCGGGGAGCCGGAAGCGGAATGTCGGGCGGGGCGATTCCAAGCGCCGACGGCATTATTCTCTCGCTGACCAGAATGAGACGAATCCTGGAAATCGATGAAGACAATATGATCGCCACGGTCGAACCGGGGGTGGTTACCGGCGACCTGCAGGAGGAGGTCGGCAAATTTGGCCTTTTTTATCCACCCGACCCGGCCAGCCTTGCATTTTCAACCATCGGCGGCAATGTCACCGAAAACGCCGGGGGCCCGCGGGCCGTCAAATACGGAGTGACCGGCAACTTTGTCATGGGCCTTGAAGCCTATCTGATCAACGGCGAAAAGATAACCTGCGGCAACAAATGCATCAAATCGGTATCAGGTTACGATCTCACCTCTCTTCTGGTCGGTTCGGAGGGGACTCTGGCGGTAATCACCAAAATCCTTTTGAAACTTTTGCCGGCTCCGGAGACTGCAAAAACCTCACTCCTGGCCTTCTCGTCAATGACTGCGGCCGCCCATGCCGTAAACGCGATGTTTAAATACCAGATCAATCCTTCAACCATCGAATTTCTTGATCATCATTCCATCAATGCGGTACGTTCCGAACTGCCGTTCGCTCTGCCGGAAGCTGCGGATACGGTTCTCTTAGTCGAGATCGACGGCCCTGAAGCCCAGGTTAAAAATCAGAGCAAAAAACTCAATGAGCTCTTCAAAAATGACGCTCTGCTTCTGATTGATGCCAAAGATGAAAGTGAGCGAGAACAACTCTGGCTCGCCCGCCGTAAACTGTCACCCGCAATCGCTAATATCGCACCTCACAAAATCAATGAAGATATCGCAGTACCGCTGGCGGCAATCCCTGAGGTAATCTCTAATTTAGAGGAGCTCTCCCGGGAAATCAACCTGCCGATCGTCTGTTTCGGCCATGCCGGTGACGGCAATATCCATGTTAATGTCATGCTCGATAAAAATGACCCCGACCAGGCGGAACGGGGCCGTAAGGGAATCGATAAAATTTTTGCCATAACTCTGGAAGCGGGCGGTACGCTCTCCGGAGAGCACGGAATCGGCAATACCAAATCGGCCTATTTCGACAAGGAGTGGGATCCTGTAACCATTGCCACGATGCGAGCCGTAAAAAAGGCTTTTGACCCCGACAATCGACTTAATCCCGGGAAAATTTTCCCGCTCTGAGACAGCCTTAATCACACTGATACAAGCTTATGACTATGACACCATTTGAGATCGAAGAAGAACTTAAAAAATGTGTTAAATGCGGTGCCTGTATGGCGGTCTGTCCCATCTACCGGCAGACTGGACGTGAGGATATGGTCGCGCGCGGCAAGCTTAACCTGATCGAGCTAATCAAAGGCAGTAAAGAACTGCCGGCCGGCTGGCTTGAGGCGGTTGATTACTGTCTCCTCTGCTGCTCCTGTGAAGAGAACTGTTCCAAAGGGGTGAAGATAACTGAGATTATTGCCGCAGCCCGGGTTCAGCAAACAGAAATCATGGGTTTGAATCCGATTAAAAAAGGGGTTTTTGCCCTTCTTAAAAACCGCATTATATCGATCTCCAGATTTGTCAAACTGGGGTCTTTCGGACAGTGGCTGCTATGGCAGCGCCTACCGCGCCACAGCGGTCTGGTGCGCCGGCTGCCGCTGCCGGGAATTGATGAAAAAACCGTTATCCCGGCCCTGCCGAAACGTAATCTTGATGACCTTCTGCGCAAGCAACGGGCTGCAGCTGGTTTGCAACCGATACTTTTTTTCCCGGGCTGTGCGACCCGTTATCTCCATCCTCAAATGGGACTTGATCTGATTTTTGTTCTGGAAAAACTTGGGTTTAATGCCATCGTCCCGCCGGAGTTCAAATGCTGCGGCATGGTCACCTGGGGAGCCGGCGATGAAAGCACCAGTGCAAAACTTAAGCAGGCAAACCTCAAGGTTTTACATGAAAATGCCGGGATCAAGCAGCTGGTTACCGGATGTGCCTCCTGCGGGCACGCCCTTAAAGATTACGACGGCCGGCCGCAGAACTGCGAGATTCTAGATATCAGCGAATTCCTGTTCCAACACCGGGAAAAACTTGAAGATCTGCTCGGGAAAAGAAAACTTAGGCAGAAAATCACTTATCACGACCCCTGCCATCTACGCAAAGGCCAAGGTGTTTCCAAAGAGCCACGCTGGCTGCTCAATTTGATCGCCGGAGAAAATTTTATCGAGATGCGCCACCCCGAACGCTGTTGCGGGGCAGGCGGAACCTTCGGCATAACCCACAAGGAGCTCTCCCGCAAAATCCTCAAGGAGAAGACTCTGGCAGCCGATGCCACCGGCGCCGGAATTGTTGCCAGCGGCTGCCCGGGATGCATACTGCAACTTACCGAGGGCGCGGTAGTGGCGGAAAGCGACTGGCAGGCTGAACATCCGATAACCCTGTTGGCAAATCTGTTGCACCAGACTGAACCAGAAGAGAGATAATAAACCTCGTCAAGGTAATCTCAAAATGGAAGAAAAACAGAACTTAAACAGTACCTCTCGAAAACAACGCGTCACTTCTGAACAAGAAAATAGCCGAAACAATTCTTCTGAACTTGCACAACTTGAAAAAAACAAAGACCGCCTGATTGAAATTCATGAAATTTCACCAAATCCCGTAGTCATGTTCACGGCCGGCGGTGTTATTCACTACATCAACTCAGCCGGACGCAGGCTTCTTGAAATTGAGAAAGATAAAGTTCTTTCAGCATTTTCTTTTCTTAAACTTTTTCCGCCTTCGGAGCGCTCTCGGCTCACCCAAGAGCTTTTGCCGACTGCCATCAAAGAGGGTCAATGGCAGGGTGAAATTAAGATCGCCACCACTTCCACCGACCTGATCTTTCGTTTGATTTTAATCGCCCACCGCCGGGAGCCCGGCGAGGAGCAGTTTTTTTCCGCTACTCTGCATGATCGTACCTCCATCATCCGGGCCAATGATACCATCAAAACCATTATCAACAACACGTCCGGGGTTTCCGGACAGCCATTTTTTGACAACGTGGTCAGGACGCTGCATGCGTGGCTTAATTGCGATACCGTCTGGGTCGGCAAAATTGAAGGCCCGCAGCTGGAAATTCTGGCCATGCAAAGCCATCAGCACAAGCTGAAATCATTCAGTTACGATATCAATCAATGCCCTTCGGCAAATGCTGACAAAGAGATCTACTACTGTCCTGAGGCTATCCAGAAACGTTTCCCGAATAACTGGGTTTTCAGGGAGTTCAAAGGCTCAGGCTATGTCGGAATTGCCCTCTACAGTGCCTCCGGAAAATTAATCGGCAATATCTGCGCCCTCAAAGAGGGCTACTTAACTCTGCCGCCTAAAACTGCGGAGTTACTAATTATAATGGCCGCCCAGACGGCCGCTGAGATCCGGCATCAACAGAGTGAAAGTGCCTTGCGCCGTGCTTATGAAGAGGCCGACAAGGTTAACGAACAACTGGGAATAGCCGTTAAACGGGCCAACAAGATGGCTCGGGATGCGGAACTTGCAGCGGCGACGAAAAATGAATTCCTGGCCAATATGAGTCATGAGATCAGAACCCCGATGAATGCGATCATAGGATTTTCATCCCTCCTGCTGGACACCAGGCTCGACCACGAACAGAAAGACTACCTCAATACAATCATCAGAAACGGTGAAGGTCTGCTTTATATTATCAATGACATTCTCGATTATTCTAAAATCGGAGCCAATAAACTGGAGCTTGAAGATATTGCCTTTCAGATCAGTGAAATAACCGACGACATTCTCGATCTATTATCTCTCAAGATGGATGAAAAAGAGCTTTTTTTTCACTGTATTGTCGACCACAATATCCCACAGTCGATGCGGGGCGACCCGATTCGCCTGCGCCAGATCTTGATCAACCTGGCCAACAACGCTATAAAATTCACCCAGAAGGGCGGCATCATTATCCGGGTCGAGATTGAGGATGAAGAAGCTGAGTATATTAAAATACGCTTCAGCGTGACCGATACTGGAATCGGTATCCCCGAGGATCGTTTCAAACGGCTCTTCCGATCTTTTTCCCAGGTTGATTCGTCAACCACCAGACAATTCGGTGGTACCGGCTTGGGTTTGGCGATTTCGAAGCAGCTGGTCGAGTTAATGAACGGTGATATCGGCGTTGAGAGCGAGTTTGGGAAAGGCTCCAACTTCTGGTTTACAGCCCTTTTACGCCGCGATCCCGAAACCACTCTGCCGCCGCGAGCGAAAATCTTTCAGAACTACCGTTTTCTCATCTTTACTCCGCCGGACAGCGACAACCATGAACTGCAACTGCAACCGGTCGGTGAGGTTGTGAAAGAGCATCTGCTCTCGTTGGAGTGTAAGCTTGATTTGACTAACTCCTATACAACCTTAAACGAACTTCTGGAACAGGCCCGGCGGGACCGGAAACCATATTCAACCATTATGGTTGACCTCTCGCTAATGCCCGAAAATTACACTCTGAAAAATAAACTGGCGAGCTCTTTGGAAGCGGAATTTATCATCGGTCTGGCACCGAAGCAGAAGATTGAAGCCTCAAACAACTATGATACCATCATCCCGGCCCCGATAAAAAGGAGACTTTTTTATGAGCAGCTGGGATTATGCCTTGGACTTTTCAACTCCAGGAATGACCCACTTCAGAAGAAAAAAGTTTCTAGCACCGTATCAAATCTGAATGGCCAGCCAAAAAAACTCAATATACTTATAGTTGATGATAATCACGTCAACATCAAAATCGCATCGAAAATGCTTACTAAAATCGGTTACCGCAGTAGCAGTGCCGACAACGGAGTTGAAGCACTTAAAGCCTTGGCAGAGAAATATTACGATATCGTTTTCATGGATATTCAGATGCCGGTTATGGACGGTTACGAAGCGACCAGACAGATACGCAACCACTTAACCCCAACCCTGAATCCTGAGGTAATAATCATTGCGATGACCGCCCACGCCTTAAAAAGAGACCACGACCGCTGCCTTGAAGCAGGAATGGATGATTTTCTGACAAAACCGGTTCGCCTTAAGGAGCTCAATGAAATCATGGACCGAACCCTGGCTCGCCTCCAGGCCGCCCCAGCCAACAGCCGGCCTCAGACAAGAGAAGATGAAACCAACAATGACAGCCCGGCAATCACTGAAATCAGCCGACTCAGACCTCCGGGAAAAAGTCATCTCGACCCGGACATAAAATGTTTTGACCACAGCACGTTTAGCCAGAAAATAGACCATGATCTGCAACTCTACCATGAACTGCTGAATGAATTTATTCAGGAGGTCGATGACTATTTACTAGATATTGAGAAGGGTTTGCAGGAAAGTGATTTCGATAAAATCAAAATCAATGCCCATTCAATTAAAGGTGCCGCCGGGAGTATTGAAGCTCAGCGACTGCGGGAGGCCGCATATGAGTTGGAGAAAGCAGCAGGAGTTAAGCAACTTGAAGCTGTCTCTGAAGCCCGATTGGTAGTAAAAATGGAATTTGAGCTCTTTAAGGATACCGTGAAAGAGCTTTCTGACCCGGAAAACCGGTTGCCGGATTAAAAAGAGCTGGTGCCAGTATTAAAACCGGGTACAACTCTGGCGCAAAGCCAGATCAGCCAGAGTTAAAGCCGCCATCGACTCAACAATCGGCACCGCTCGGGGTACGACACAAGGGTCGTGCCGGCCTTTGCCTTCTAAAACGACTTCATGGCCTTCATAATCTGCAGTTTTCTGGGCTCTGCCGATGGTCGGCACCGGCTTAAAGGCCACCTTGAAATGAATCAACTGGCCGTTACTGATACCGCCCTGGATCCCGCCGCTGAAATTGGTTTCAGTTTTAAGACCGCCGCCACCTTTGACAAAACAGTCATTATGAGCAAAACCGGTCATCGCCGCTGCCGCAAAACCGGAACCTGAAACAAAACCCTTTGCCGCCGGGATTGAAATCATGGCCTGCGCCAGAAGGGCATCAAGTTTATCGAAAACCGGTTCACCCCAACCCGCCGGCACATTACGACAAAGACAACTGATCACTCCGCCCAAAGAGTCTTGCGCAGAGGCTGCGCTTTCGATCGCTAACGTCATCAGATCAGCTTTCTGCCGGTCGGGACAACGCACTATCGTCGCATCGACTCCCGCACGGGTGATGGTTTCAAGTTCAGACTCGGCCAATACCAGCTCCTCGCCTCCGATCTGACTGGACCAGGCCACAATCTCAACCCCGTAAACCGCCCGCAGAAACTGTTCGGCGACACTGCCGGCCGCAACCCGGGCCAGAGTCTCCCGGGCGCTGGCCCGGCCGCCGCCACTTTGAGCGGTTACGCCGTATTTCATCCGGTAACTGTAATCGGCATGTGAAGGCCGGGGAATATCTGCCATTTTACGATAATCACCCGGTTTCTGATTGCGGTTGCGCACCAGTAACCCTATCGGGGTACCCAGAGTCAAACCATCTTCAACCCCGGACAGAATTTCAACTTCATCACTCTCCTGCCGGGGAGTACTCAAACGGCTCTGCCCCGGTCGCCGGCGCTCAAGCTGAAGTTGAATTTCATCGACTGAAATAGTGATCCCGGCCGGACAGCCGTCGACCACCGCGCCAACTCCCAAACCATGCGATTCACCAAAAGTAGTAGTCTTGAATATAGTGCCGAAGGTACTGCCCATCAAACTCTCCTGTCTTGATAGTAACGCAAAATACGGGTGACGATCTCAGCAATACTTAACTGATCAACCGGGATTATGTAGTCCGCAATTTCCCGATAAAACGGTTCTCGCTCTTTTAACCCAACAGAGATCTCATCCGCCGGAGAAAGGGAACTTAAAGGCGGCCTCTGAGACGCACTCCGAAAATCCGCTGCCAGCCTTGTGAACACGGTTTCAGGCTCAATCTGCAACCAGAAGTTAAGCCCGCTCGCATTGAGAAGAGACCGGTTTTCAGATTTTAACACGACTCCGCCGCCGGTAGCCAGAACGATCCCTTCTTTACGACAAAGATCACTTAAAATACGGCTTTCAACCTGACGAAATTCCGGCCAGCCTGATGCCGCCACAAACTCAGCCACCGACCGCCCCTCCTGCTCGACAAAAATCAGATCAGTATCAACAAAAGGCCGCGATAGAACCTTAGCCAGCTGCCGGCCAACCGAACTTTTACCGCTGCAGCGATAACCGATAAGATTAATATTTATTTTTGTTTCAGGATCTGACACAGGTTAAGTCCGAAGTTATTAACTAAAAGATTATAATATTTGACTTAAGAAAAGTTTGGTTCGCTCATGTTGCGGGTTATCAAAAAACAGATCCGGACGGTTCTGTTCAACTATCTCGCCATCATCCATAAACATGACCCGATCGGCAACACTTTTAGCAAAACCCATCTCATGGGTGACCACCAGCATGGTCATCCCCTCTTCGGCCAGACCTATCATGACATCGAGAACTTCCTTGATCATTTCCGGGTCAAGGGCCGATGTCGGTTCGTCGAAAAGCATAACTTCCGGGTACATGCAGAGGCTGCGGGCAATCGCGACCCGCTGTTGCTGACCACCGGAGAGCTGGCCGGGAAATTTCTTAGCCTGCTCGGCGATATTAACCTTTTCAAGATACATCATAGCTGTTTCTTCGGCCTCTTTTTTGGGTTTCTTGCGCACCCAGATCGGGCCGAGAGTAAGATTTTCCAAAATCGTCAGGTGGGGAAAAAGATTGAAATGCTGAAAGACCATACCGACCTCGGCCCGAACTTTCTCAATATTTTTAATATCGTTGGTCAATTCAGTGCCATTAACAATGATCTGACCGCGCTGATGTTCCTCCAGACGGTTGATACAGCGAATCAGGGTCGATTTACCCGATCCTGAAGGGCCGCAGATAACAATTTTTTCCCGCGGTTGGACCTCAAGGTTAATATCACTTAAGACATGAAAATCTCCATACCATTTGTGCATTCCGTGAATCGCTATAATCGGGTCACCGGATTTCACGGACTCTACCTGTCGCTCATTCATGAGAATTC
The DNA here is from genome assembly GCA_029932385.1 of bacterium. Classification (GTDB taxonomy): domain Bacteria; phylum Desulfobacterota; class Anaeroferrophillalia; order Anaeroferrophillales; family Tharpellaceae; genus Tharpella. Next base: position 45,644 of record JAOZQE010000002.1, read on the forward strand.
CATCACCTTTTTAAGTCAAAAACTATTCAATCAATAGCTGGTATCCAGCTCTTTTTCGAGTCTGCGGCTGTAACTCGACATGGCATAGCAGAAAACAAAATAGAGCAGGGCCAGAAAAATATAAGCCTCAGTCGAACATCCTGTCCATTTAGGATTGGAAAGGGTGACCTTGGTAGTTTTTAAGACATCATAGAGGGCTATAATCACAACCAGAGAGGTATCTTTGAAGGCGGAAAGCAGGATACCGACGGTCGGCGGGATAACAATTTTTAGCGCCTGGGGCAGAATAATCAACCGCAGGGTCTGATTGTAGGTCAATCCGAGAGACTCAGCAGCCTCATATTGACCACGGGGCATAGCCTGCAGGCCGCCCCGGACAACCTCGGCGATATAGGCGGCAGTAAACAGGATAATCGCAACCTGAGCCCGCAGTACCTTGTTTATGGTAATACCTTCAGGGAGAAAGAGCGGAAACATAATTGATGACATAAACAACAAACTGATCAAGGGCACCCCGCGAATCATCTCGATATAGACAATACACAAAGATTTGATAGCCGGCAGCCGGGAACGGCGGCCGATGGCCAGCATGATCCCCAGAGGGTAAGCTGCCACCATCCCGAAAAAAGAGAGCATCAGGGTTAGTGGTAGACCGCTCCATTGGGAAGTTTCAACCACCGGCATACCAAAGATACCGCCGTACATCAAAACGCCCATAACCGTCAAGCTGACCGCCCAGAGCCAGCCGAGCGAACCTTGCCAGCGGTTTCGCTTGCGGGAATAGATTACCAGAGCCAGCAACAAAAACATAGCCAGAGCCGGACGCCACTCCTGACCCTCAGGGAAAAATCCGAAAATAATGAATCTGATGTTATGGGGTATCACCGACCAGCAGGCCCCGTCAATATCGTGACAGGCCGCAGCGGAACTATACCAGACACTGTCAACAAAGGCCCACTTGAAAAGTGGTGGCACCAGTATCCCGAGAACAACTACCATACAAACGGTCAGGATTGAGTTATACCAGGTATTGAACAAATTTTTATGGAACCAGCCGATAACCCCTATGTCGACAACCGGAGGTTTCAGCTGCTCTCTTCTGACGGCGGCAGGTTCATTCATACACTCACCTCTCCACCAGAGCCATGCGTTTATTATACCAATTCATGAAAACCGAGGTTGAGAGACTGAAGAGCAGATAGACCGCCATGATCATGGCAACACCCTCAATCGCCTGACCGGTCTGATTGATCGTGGTATTGGTTACGGCAACAAAATCGGTGTAACCGATAGCAACCGCCAGGGAGCTGTTTTTGGTCAGATTAAGCATCTGACTGGTCAACGGTGGGATTATAACCCGTAAAGACTGAGGCAGAATCACCAATTGCAGAACCTGCCCCGGGCGTAAGCCCAGCGCCATCGCCGCCTCAATCTGTCCCCGGCCAATCGACTGAATACCGGCCCGAACAATTTCCGCAACAAAGGCCGAAGTATAGAGCACCAGACCCAGCAGAAGAGCACTGAACTCCGGGCTGACGCTTAAACCACCGCTGAAATTAAAGCCGCGTAACTCCGGCATATTCATGGCCGTCGGTGTACCATAAGCGACCCAAGCCAGCAACGGCAACAGGAGAGCCATAAATAAGGTAACCCGCAGAACCGGAAACGACTCTCCAATCGCTTCCTGCCGACGGCGAGCCCAGCGGTTAAGAAACCAGCCCCCAATCAAGACGGCAATGAGTATCCAAGCCATAACCGTATGCGCGTTGTGCGCCTCCGGAATTGCAAAAATCAGACCCCGATTACAGAGAAACACCCCCTTAATCGGATTCAACGCCTGCC
>JAOZQE010000002.1:47585-69512 GCA_029932385.1 bacterium
AAAATCAGACCCCGATTACAGAGAAACACCCCCTTAATCGGATTCAACGCCTGCCGGGGAGCGGGAAAAGCTTCGTAAAAAATTGCGTACCAGAAAAAGAGTTGCAGAAGTACTGGTATATTCTGCATCACCTCAATAAAAAGGGCCGACAATCTGGAAACCAGCCAGTTGCTTGAGAGTCGGGAAACACCGATGACCGTACCCAGGATTGTCGTCAGGATAATTCCTATAAAAGCGACCTTCAGGGTATTCAATACTCCGACCAGCAGAGCCCGGGCATAAGTGTCCGCAGCCGAATAACCGATCAGAGACTCCGCAATTTCAAAGGAAGCCTCTTTGTTCAGAAAGTCAAAACCGGTGGCGATAGATTGGCGGGCGAGATTGGCCTGGGTATTTGAGAACAGATAATAACCCACACCCCCAACGATAAAAAGCGCCGCCAACTGGAATATGAACGCTCGCTTTTCGGCATCACGCCAGAATGGAATGGCAGATGCCTGGCTACCGACCGATGCAGGAGGATTTTTTGATTTCAAATTTATAACTTCTCAGTAAGGAAATCAACAGACCTCCGCCGAAACCCGAAGGCTTCGACGGCGGCATCTGAGCTTGTAATAATTCTAGGATGTCTTCTACTTAAATGGCGGAGAGTACATCAGCCCACCGTCAGTCCAGAGGGCATTAAGACCTCGTTTCAGACCCAAACTGGTGTTGACGCCGATATTGCGTTCGAATACTTCACCATAATTGCCGACCTGTTTGATAATATTATAAGCCCATTTTTCATCAAGACCAAGAGCTTTACCGTTACCCGGAGATACTCCTAGAAAACGCTGCACTACCGGGTTTTTACTTTTGAGCATCTGATCAACATTTTTGGAGGTAATACCCAGTTCCTCAGCATTAATCATCGCCAGAACTGAGAAATTGACAATATCCATAAATTTATCATCACCGTGGCGTACTGCCGGGGCCAAAGGTTCTTTGGAGATAATTTCCGGCAGGATGGTGTAATCATCAGGATTGGGTGCCACCGCGCGGATTCCCGCCAACTGGGAAGCATCGGAAGTCAAAACATCGCAGCGCCCGGCAAAAAAAGCTTTTGACAACTCTGTCGTTGATTCAATAACCACCGGTTTCCACTTCATTTTCTGGTTCCGGAAATAGTCTGCCGCATTCTGTTCGGTGGTAGTCCCGGGCAGAACACAGACGGTAGCGCCGTCGAGCTCTTTAGCACTTTTCACACCAAGCTTTTTGAGTACCATAAAACCCTGGCCATCATAATAGTTAACCGTCACAAAGTTGAGCCCGAGCTGGGTTTCACGGCTCAAAGTCCGGGTTGCGTTACGGGTAAGAATATCAATTTCACCGGACTGCAAAGCGGTAAACCGCTGCTGAGCGGTCAAGGGCGTAAATTTTACCTTAGTGGCATCACCAAAAATGGCGGCGGCTACCGCCCGCGCGGTATCGACATCCAATCCGCGCCAGACACCCTTCGCATCCGGCATACCGAAGCCAAAAACTCCACCGTTAACTCCGGCCTGAATAAAACCTTTCTTTCTGACGCCATCCAGATCTTTGCCCGCCTGGGCCACAGTACATAGCAGTAGACCGATGACAATGGTCAAAACCATAATTTTCGTAAATTTCATACATTTCTCCTTTCAATTGAATGTTGAACAGATAACCTTGAAGTTTAACTGGTATCTTAAAACATAATTATTGTAAAGGGAAAAGAGAGTCAGCTGGTCACTGGACTTGAGATAAAGAAATTGGGAAGAGAGTTTAATTTACAGAAACAGGGGCTGAGAACATGGTTTCACAGCCTGGCCTTAAAGTGACACCGATACCTGTTCCCGATAAAGAGACAATAAACGCAGAAGGCAGAAGATAAAACGTTCGGAGAAAGTCTGAAACTATCTTTATAATCAGGAGAGAGAATGAAAAACCGACCAGAAATCAGGAAATGATTTCGCGACACAAGTTTCATCTTCAATTATAACTCCGGGGGTTCTAAGCCCGGCCAGAGCAAAACTCATGGCGATGCGATGATCGTCATAGGTTTTAATCCGGGCACCTTTCGGCTGACCGCCGGTAACCGCGATTGAATCAGGCCCGCATTCAGCCTTGATTCCCATTTTTGTCAGCTCATTAGCAACCGCTGCCAGGCGGTCGCTCTCTTTCGCTCTAAGATGGGCAACATTGGTCATCAGGGTGGTTCCTTCCGCAAAAGCGGCGACCAAGGCCAGAGTCGGCACCAGGTCGGGCATATCCCCCATATCAATTTCAAGAGCTTTAAGCGGCCCGCCGGTGACGGTAATACCCTCTGCGGCAAAATCTAGGTGACAACCCATTTTCTCAAGAACATAAATAAAACCTAAATCACCCTGATCAGAGTTCTGGTTTATCCCGAGTACCGTAATTTCACTCCCGGTAATGGCGGCGGCGGCCCAGAAATAACCCGCCTGGGAACAATCGGGCTCAACCCGGTATTTGCCGGGTTGATAAACCTGGCCTCCGGCAACCCCGAAATCAGTATACCCTTGATGCCTTATTTCAATCCCGAACTGCTCCATAACGGTCAGGGTTAGATCAACGTAGGGCCGGGAAACCAGCCCTTTGATCACTTTTATCTCAAGACCGTTCCGGGTTAATGGCGCCATTAGCAGCAGGGCGGATAGATATTGACTGCTGATACCGCAATCGATTTCAACCGGCCCTCCGGCAACCCGACCACCGCTGATCCTGATCGGCGGACAACCGTTACCCGACAGAGAAAAGGCTGGCACATTGAGCTGGGTCAAGGCCGTTAAGAGCTCGGCTATCGGCCGCTGCCGCATACGCGGACTGCCGTCAAATATATAGTCACCCTGACCTAAGGCCGCAATCGCGGCCAGAAGCCGCATTGAGGTCCCTGAGTTTTCAAGAAAGATATCCTTATCGGCAGCCTGCAGACAGCCGCCGGTACCGGTTACGGAAAAACTGAATTTTTCGGCATCCGCCACTATTTCAGATCCCATCTGAGTTAAAGCCTTAGCGGTCAGTTCAGTATCCCGACTGAAAAGTGCTCCATCGATAAAACTCCGGCCTGCTGCCAGAGCGGCAGCTATCAGTACCCGGTGCGTGAAACTTTTCGAGCCCGGCACCTGGACCTCTGATCCGGTTAAGGTTTTCGGTTTAATCTCTAACACGTCATTCTCCTCTCTGCAAACAGGTCGTAACCGTTTGCCGCATCACCTCAAGTGGAGCTTTCTTCCCGGTCCAGAGTTCAAATTGCAGAGCCCCCTGACCGACAAACATCTCCAAGCCAGCAATAGTTTGCGCCCCGCACTTTTCCGCAACTTTGAGCAATCTGGTCTGCAGAGGATTATAGACGATATCCATAACCACCATGACCGGGGTAAGGAAAGTTTCCGGCAGAGGCATGCTGTCAATCTCGGGGGTCATGCCCACAGATGTAGTATTAACCAGGATTTCAGGGGAAAAATCAGCCCATTCCGATCGAGTTAGAAACCGGGCCCCAAACTCAGATGCCAGAGCCTGCCCTCGTTCCGGGGTACGATTAGCAACTGCCACCTGCGCCCCGGCTTTAACCGCTCCGTAAACCAGAGCCCGGGCCGCACCTCCGGCACCCAAAATCAGAACCCGACGGCCGCTAAGTCCGGTTTTACTAAGTAGAGCATTCATGGCCCCGGCAACATCCGTATTATAACCACACAACTGACCTTGACGATTGACAATCGTATTGACCGCAGCAATTTCAAGGGCCTCTTCATCAACCCAGTCAAGATGTTTAATAACCTCTGTTTTATGAGGCAGAGTCACACTGGCACCGGCAATCCCTAAAGCTCGAATACCGGCAATCGCGGCGCCAAGATCATCGACCGCAAAAGCCGAAAAGTGAGCATCATATCCACTTGCAGCAAAAGCAGCGTTATGCATCAGGGGACTCAAAGAGTGAGCCACCGGCTGACCGATGACCCCATATAACCGGTTTTTTACCATTTGATTTACTCACTGCCCCGCCAGACACTCAACCAGATCCCGTTTAAGCTCTTCCAATCCAAAACCCGTGGCCGCCGAAACGCTAGTCACCTTGCGGCCGGCCATTTCCGAAGAGTTGCTGAACTCGTTAAGAAGTTCTGATAACTGCTCCGGATCCATCGTGTCAGTCTGGCTCAAAACGACCAGACTCTCGCGTTCCACCAATTTATCACTGTAGAGACGCAGTTCACGAGTTACAATTTCATAAGCTTTAAGCAGGGCCTGACAATCTCTGTGTTCCGCTACAGAAAGCAGATGAACTAAAGTTTTGGTTCTCTCGATATGGCGCAAAAAACGAGTACCCAGGCCGGTACCGAGATGGGCATCACTTACCAATCCGGGGATATCAGCAATGACAATCTGTTTGTAATCACCGACTTTCATAATTCCGAGATTGGGCTTCAGAGTCGTAAAAGGATAAGCTGCAACTTTAGGCCGGGCCGCTGACAGGGTCGAAATCAGGGTTGATTTTCCGGCATTAGGAAGACCGATCAAAGCCACTTCGGCGATCATTTTTAAGACCAGTTTCAGACTTACACTTTCACCCTCCTCACCCGGCTGCGCGAATCGCGGTGTCCGATTCGTAGATGAGGTAAAATGGGCATTCCCCTTACCGCCACGACCGCCTTTAGCGATAACGAAAACCGCCCCGTCCGTCAGGATTTCACCCCCCATATAAGGCTCACCAAATTCTCCTTCGGCCGGCATAAACCAGATCTCCGTTCCCAAAGGCACACTGATTCTGATATCTTCAGAAGCGGCCCCGGTCCGGTTTTTACCCGCGCCGTTGCCACCTTTAGGAGCCCGATAGAGACGTTGGTAACGAAGATCAAGCAAAGTTCCTTTCTGCACGTCACCAACCAGAATTATATCGCCGCCGCGGCCGCCGTCGCCACCGTCAGGGCCACCCTTTGGAATAAATTTTTCCCGCCGGAAACTGACACAACCGTTACCGCCATTGCCGGCCTCGACATCGATCTTGGCTTCATCAATAAATCGCATATATCATCACACATAGAAACGAAAAAAGCCCTTTTTGAAAAAGGGCTTTTTTGTAAGGTCAATCAAAGACCTCTTAATATAACTATACTTACAGAAAAAATCAGTCCGGCAAAACCGTTAAACTGCGACCGGCATTATACTGACTTTTTTGCGGAGCTTGCCAAAACGCTCAAATTTAACTACGCCATCCGCCTTGGCAAAAAGGGTATCGTCCTTACCCTTCCCAACATTATTACCGGGATGAATCTTAGTACCACGCTGACGAACAATAATATTGCCTGCAATTACGGTCTCACCACCATAGTGTTTGACACCCAACCTTTTACTTTCACTATCACGACCGTTACTGGTACTACCGCCACCTTTTTTATGAGACATCTGATCTCTCCTTCAACTATTTATTAACCGCTGATTTCGGTAATTTTCAACTGTGTCAATTCCTGACGGTGTCCCTGACGTTTACGATATCCTTTACGTTTCTTCGACTTGAAAACCAGGATCTTGACGCCCCGCTTCTGGGCAATAATCTCACCCTTGACCGAGGCCCCCTCAAGCAGAGGCGTACCGACCTTGACATCGTCTTCATCAATCAGACTCAAAACTTCAGGAAAATCAATAATATCACCGGCTTCACCGGCAATTCTTTCAACTTCAACTAAATCTCCGGAAGCTACTTTATACTGCTTTCCTCCGGTACGTAAAACGGCATACATTATCCGTCACTCCTCTATAAAAAAATCTAAAAAATTCACCTGCCGGGTCATTGCACAAACTAAACTACGCAAAGACCCATCGCACTTGTACCCTGAAACGAACGCGCTTTATAATCAAAATGTTCAGACTTGTCAAGGTCTATTCGAACTTAAGCCCAAGCTTTTTTTGACCCGAACCACGCTGTTTATGATAAGCCCGCCGTCCCTATTTTGTCTCTTCAAGTTTGCGCCAGTCGCTCAAGAAACGCTCAACCCCGATATCAGTCAGGGGATGCTGGGCCAACTGCATCATAACCTTAAACGGAATTGTACAGACATCAGCCCCGAGCTCTGCTGCAGCCAGAACATGCTGCGGATGTCTGATGCTGGCAACAATTATTTTCGTCAGATATCCGTAGTTATCATAAATATCTGCGATCTGGCGCACCAACTCCATGCCATCGCTGGCGATATCATCAAGCCGGCCGACAAACGGGCTCACATAAGTGGCCCCGGCTTTGGCCGCGAGCAACGCCTGCAGAGGGGAAAAGATCAGAGTCACATTGGTTTTGATACCCATCCCAGTCAACTCTTTAACCGCTTTCAAACCCTCCGCCACCATCGGGATCTTAACGACAACGTTATCACCTAAGGTTACCAGTTCTTTGGCTTCTTTGACCATGCCTTCAGCTTCAAGTGAGATCACTTCGGCACTGACCGGGCCGGAAACAACTTCGGCGATCTCCCTGATACCGGTAAAAAAGTCAAAGCCTTCCTTGGCTACCAGTGAAGGATTGGTCGTCACTCCATCCACCAGGCCATAGTTCATGGCGTTTTTAATTTCATCCAGATTCGCTGTATCGATAAAAAATTCCATCTGCTACCTTTTCCTTACTGTGCGCAACATCTAAAGGAGAACTCACCAGCCGGCACGGCTCCTCTAAAGGATTACTTATTTGATGTTTATTTAATAAAGCCGAGACCGTTTCACACAATCCGGGGTGAATCCAGTCCGGCACAATTTCACAAAGCGGCTCCAACACAAACAACCGCCGGGCCATTTCGGGATGCGGCACGATCAGATCAACTTCATCAATTATCCGGTCCGCAAAAAAAAGGATATCAAGATCAACCGTCCGCGGCCCCCAGCGCTCTATACGTTCCCGCCCCAGAGATTTCTCAATCGCCAGCAGACGGCCAAGCAACTCAGAAGCCGGCATTGAGGTTTCAAGCTGAACTACACCATTAAGAAAAGCCCCCTGATCAAGATAGCCGACCGGGGCTGTTTCATAGAGAGACGAGAGCTTTAGAAGAGATGTCTCCGGCAGACGGGAAATAGCTTTAAGGGCCCGGTTGATCAGATTGGAGCGATCACCCAGATTACTGCCAAACCCGACTAGAACTTCAGACTCAGACATAATTCAAGTCAACGTTATCAAGTCAACACTGTTTTTATCCGGCTTAATTGGAAGTATTATCCTGCTGACTGCCGGCAGACTTATCATCAGTTTCAGGAGTTACATCAATTTCATCCGGCTTATCATGTGAAGCCTTCCTGAAATTACGAATTCCTTTTCCCAAAGCCCCGCCGATCTCAGGCAGTTTTCCGGTTCCAAAAATGATCAGAATAATAACCAGGATGATAACAAGTTCGGGAATACCAATACCAAACATAATAAACTCCACCCGCACCGGCCGCTACCGGGTCTGAAAGTAACCTGCAACAACTTATATCACCAATATTTTCACGTGAAAATAATTGGCGGAAGCGTATGGGAATCGAACCCACCTTTCCGGGTATCAACCGGAAACACTGGATTTGAAGTCCAGGCTGCCCACCAGTGACAGAGACGCTTCCAGAAAAGAATTGACGCCCACCAGCTTTAAAAGAAAGAAGCGATTTATAGCAACTATCAACTTCAAAGTCAACGCCAATCAGAAGAGGCTTCAAGGTACAGCCCAGACAAACAGCTCAGGGCATACAAACCCGGGCCGGCCTGGCCCGGGCAACGCTATTTTTGCAGCTTTCTGATCAGGCTCTCCTCCCGGGGGAGAAGTCTGGTCAGCTTTTCCTGAACCAGCTTCGCTTCACTCCGTGAATCACCTCCGGGAACAAAAATTCTCTGCCAGACACCTTTATCACCAAGATCAGCTTGGACGCTGTAAGCTGCGAATCCTTTTTTGTGCAGCTTGGCAAGCTGACAGGCAGCCCCTTCGAAATTCCTGAATGAACCGATTTGGACAACATACTGAGTTCCAACTGCAACCGTTGCCACCGGGGTGAAAGAGGCGGCCGGCTGACCCACCTCAGCCTCCGTTTTTTCCGCTACAGGTACCGGCTCTGCCGCACCTTTACCGGGAGCTAGAACCGGGGGATTGGGAACCGCATTTCGTTCAGCCATCTCGGAAACAGCCTCATCCTGCAGCGGAGCCTGATTTTCCGGCAGGATTTCGATCGGAGGCTCTTCTGGCCGCACCGGCAATTCAGCCTTTGCTTGAACACCGGCAGCTTTTATTGCAACAGCATCCGTATCAAGCTGTTTTGCAGATTCCATCGGCACTGGAACGGAGACCTCTGCCTTAGATGTTGCCTGCGTTTCAACTTCAGAGTCAATGCTGTCATCAACGGCAGAAATCGCTGCCGGCAACAGTTCCGACTTAACCGTTTCCGATTCTGCCGGCGGAGTCACAACCGGCTTCAGCGGGCGCTCAGTCACGGCCTCTTTATCAGCTTCCGGTTCAACCTGAGCGTTGACCAGTGCCGGTGATCTAGAGGTATCATTGATACCAGCTACAGACTTAACGCCGTTACTTTTCAAAAAAAACCAGCCACAACCTACCACTATCAATCCGGCCACAAGCAAGATCGGTAGCCATATATTCCGTTGTCGAACCGAATGCACAGCAAATCGTTCGGGATTCAGGGTTCCGGGTACCTTTATCTCAGATTCCGCCATCTCTTCCGGAATCAGATCTACAGTTTCAACGCTGAAGGCCTCGGCAAAAACACCATCCAGATCGGCGGCAACATCTTCTTCCGCCCAGAGATCAGCCAGAACCCGCATATCATCAACACCTTCCGTGGCATCTTTCTGGTCAGATGATTTCAGACCCAGGATTTCAGGGTCAAAATCGAGACCCTGATCCACTGGCGGCCCGGCAACAAATTCATCCTGGAGTTCCAATCCCTGATCCGGTGTAAAATCTTTTTCAACCTCAGGCTGCAAATTCCTCTGACAGACCGGACAAACCTTGATACTGTCATCGGCAACCTGCAACTTACATGCAGAGCAATACATAACTAAAATCCCTCGTTCAATTTAGTTCCTTAATTTGCGGGCACAAACAGGAAACTTTTAAGGATGCGAACACCAAGCCCGCACCTGATAACAGCCGACTATATACTGTTTTCAGAGAGACGGCAAGTATGATTCTAAAGCTTGACATATATCTCGTAACATCCTACATTCCTCACAGTTGTCGTCAAACTTTTTAACGTGGGCATAAACCCGAAAGTGAATATAACATGAACCATAATTCAACCCAAGTACTACCCGACCGGCTTAAGCTTCTGCTACTCAACGAAATTGTTATTTTCCCGATGCTGGCCGTGACAATTACAATCAGAAACAGTAATGATATTGAACTCCTGAAGGAATGCGCTCAAAATGGTGAAATTGTCGCCATCGCCAGCCCCCGGCCGAACAGTTCTCTACCGGTAACCTGTGAAAATATCTACCCGATCGGCACCGCCTGCCGGGTAAGCGGCGGCAGGACAAACCGTAATTCACAGTTCGAGGTAGTTTTAGAAGGTATCTGCCGCATCTCATTCCTGCACATGCTCCGGGTCGGTGACAAACCCCAGGCCCTGATTGCCGGTTATCCGGAAAAACTCCTGAGCCCCTCGGACAGTACCACCCAGATGCTCATGGAAAGTTCATTGAGTCTGCTCAGAATCTGCTGTGCCGCCGGTCAGCCGCTGCCGGAATTGGTGTCAACCATGCTTGACAAGATCAACCACCCGGGTCACCTAGCTGATCTTATAATAATCTACCTTCAACCTGACTTCATAACTCAGTCCCGAGCTCTAGCCCTGATCGACCCTAAAGACCGCCTGAAACTGGTACATCAGCTGCTTTATGAAAAACATAAAAGTTTAAATAACGGCGAGTCACAGACCAATCCTGATCCGCTTCGCTGGCCCCGCACCGGCAGCCACCCCGGACCTCACGCTGACTCCGGCAACGAGGAACTGGCAGAGATCAGACAGTCTATCGAAAAACTTAAACTTGAAAAACCGATTCGCAAAATTATTGACAAGGAGTTTACACGGCTTGAGCGCATAAATCCAGCCGCCCCCGACTATCACAACACTCTCCACTATGTTGAATATATCTCCGAACTTCCCTGGCGGAATGAGAACCTAGAGAATCATGATTTAGGTGATGCAGAAAGAATTCTTAACCAGGATCACTTCGGTCTGGAAAAAGTTAAAGAGAGAATCCTCGAACATCTGGCCGTACGCCAGCTCAATCCTGACATGAAAGGGCCAATCATCTGTCTGGTCGGAGCCCCCGGCGTCGGTAAAACCTCACTTGGTAAATCGATCGCCAGAGCCATGGGTAGAAAATTCATCCGCCTCTCTTTAGGGGGCGTTCATGATGAAGCGGAGATCAGAGGCCATCGCCGAACCTACTTGGGAGCGATGCCGGGCAAGATTATACAAGAGATAAAAAGGGTCGGCAGTCGGAATCCGGTTTTCATGCTTGATGAAATCGATAAACTCGGACGTGATTTCCACGGTGACCCGGCCTCGGCCCTACTCGAAGTAATGGATCCTGAGCAGAACAGTTCATTTACCGACCATTACCTGAATCTGCCTTTCGACCTGAGCCGGGTACTGTTTATCGCGACCGCCAACCAGAGTGATCCGATTCCGGCGCCGCTCCTCGACCGGATGGAGGTAATCAATTTACCCGGCTACAGCGTGGAGGAGAAGAAAAGCATTGCCTGCAACTACCTGATTGATCGCCAACGGGAGAATAACGGCTTAAAGGATGAAACCATGGTTTTCACCGATGAAGCCTTAGATTGTATCATAGATAACTACACCCGTGAATCCGGGGTGCGTAATCTGGAGAAGATGATCGGCAAAATCATGCGTAAATATGCTCGGGATAAAGTTACCGGCAAAACCATACCCCGCGCCATTGCCAGCCGTTCTCTGGCGGAGCTTCTCGGACCGACTATGCACAACAAAGAGCTCAGCGCTAATGCAAGCCGAGTCGGCATAGTTACCGGCTTGGCCTGGACCCCGACCGGGGGCGACATTCTTTTTATTGAAGCGGCTCTGATGACAAATCACAAGGGAGAAAACCTGATTCTGACCGGCTCTTTAGGTGAAGTCATGAAAGAGTCGGCCCAGACTGCTTTAAGCTATTTAAGAACTCTGACTCACAGATATGAGATTGACGAAAATCTCTACGAAAATTACCGAATTCACATTCACATTCCTTCCGGGGCCATTCCCAAAGACGGCCCATCAGCCGGGCTCGCACTCTTTTTAACCCTGCTCTCTCTGGCCAGCAATAAGCCTGCCGATCATAAAATAGCAGTTACCGGGGAAATCTCACTTTCAGGACGGGTTTTACCGGTTGGCGGGATCAAAGAGAAGGTTCTGGCAGCGCGGCGTTCAGGAATCAAACGCGTAATTCTTCCCGAAGACAATCTTAAAAATCTGCAGGATTTGCCCCCGGCCGCCCGGGATGAGATGATATTTTTCGGGATTAAAACTATCGATGAAGCCATCCCCCTGGTCATTGCATCCCTGAAACCCGTACGCAAAACCGACTGCGGTCAGACCGGCCATATTAAACCTACCGGCAACTTCCTGCCACAGGCAAGTGTTAATTGACGATGACGGCTTCTTACGCGGTCAGGCTACAATTAAAGGATATCTTGTAAAGGATATCTTGAAATCAAGGAAATTCTGAACTGAAATGATTTAAAACCCGGGAAGAATACCCCGCAAATCAATTTATGAATGTGTCACCAGGCAGTAGAGCTGTTCCACCAGATCATGCCGGGTGTCGATATCAACCCAGGTAACCGCTTCAAGCTCATCACAGGTCGGAGCTTTGAAACGCTGCTGCCGGACAATTGAGATGTCGGCATCCGAAGCATCACTCCCTGCGGCCGTACGCTTTCGCAAATTTTCTTCAATCACCGGCAGCGGCGCCCGGCAGACCACCAGCCGCACCGGCACTCCGGCCGCCTGCGCCACATCATAGAACAACTGCCGGCCGGCAAGTTTCAGGTTGGAAGCGTCAATTGTTACCGACTCCCCCCGGGCAATCACGGCAGCGGCCTGCTTTGCCATTTCGTTATAGGTCTTAACGGTCATCTCACGCGTGTAGATACCCTCGCCGAAAGGCGCTGCCGCATTCTGACCGGCAAGCCCCGACAACTCTTTCCGCACCACATCCGAACGCAAGACTTTAACCTGCCACAGATTTTCAAGTGCTTTGGCGAAATAGCTTTTACCGCTGCCACTAATTCCGGCCAGCAGGGTGATCCCGACAGGTACCGGCGAGGCGTAGATAGTAGCCAGCATAAAGTAACGGCCGGCCTTGGCCTGAGCCTTATCCCGGTCGGAGCCGGACAAACCGGGATCAGAACTGATAAAACTCCAGACCTTGCCTCGCACATAGGCCCGGTAACATTTGTAGAAAAAGAGCAGCTCCGGTTCAAACAGAGATCCCAACTTTTCCCGGCAATAACTTAAAAACAGACTGGCATAATCAAAACGGTTGTTAACCTCCAGGTCCATCGCCAGAAAGGCGAGATCATTAACCACATCGAGCCGGCGAAAACGCTTATTAAACTCGATACAGTCATAAATAACGGGCGGTCCGTCGGGAGGCAGACAGATATGCTCCATATGGAGATCTCCATGCCCCTCACGGATAAAACCACCTTTTACCCGCCGGCTAAACAATTTGCGCTTACGCTCAAGAAACTCCCGGCTGAAATCAGAAATCCGTTTGAAATCACGGGCCAAGATTGTTTTATTAATAAAGACTTCAGTCTGAGAAAAGTTCTCTTCAACATCAAAACCAACCTTTTCCCGGCTCCCGAAACGACCGTCCTTAAAAACCTTCGCCTGCTCATAGAATGTGTGCAACAGAGTAACCAGGGCCTCAAGTTGCTGCGGCTTAAGTTTATCCTCAGCCAGAAGTGTACGCATCAGGAAACTCTCCGGCAGACGCCGCATAACCACAGCATAGTCCACTACCAGACCGTCACCGCCGAAGAAATAGCCATTATCGCGTTTCACGACTTTTTCCACACGCAGATAATAGTCGCCTCCTAAACGTCGATTCAGGCGCAACTCTTCATCACAACAAAAATGTCTTTTAGACCGAGTGGAAAAATCAAGGAAACCGAAATCAACCGGTTTTTTTACCTTATAAACATAGTCTCCGGCCAGAAAAACCCAGGAGGCGTGAGTCTGGACAAGTTCAACCCGATCCGGAACCGGATCATAACGGTCAACCCGCTGAAGGTCTTCAACCATCATTTTTTGCTGGTTATTATTCATACTGATTTACCTGGCAGGAAGGTTACTGAATTTTTATCTCAACCCAGGCCGGGACAGGAGATAAGAAATCGATCGGCAAGTAAAGATTCGTCGCATCCGGCAATAATCACCCGGCGGCCTTCAATGCGTAATTTACCATCACAATAGAGCGCAATTGCATGAGGAAAAATTTTATGCTCACAACTTAAAATTCTGGATTTCAAGTCATCTTTGCTGTCACTGGATAAGACCGGAACCGCGGCCTGGATGATAATCGGCCCGTGATCAACCTCTTCATCGACAAAATGAACCGTGCAGCCGGCAAGTTTTACCCCGTAGGCAAAAGCTTGCGCCTGCCCGTCAGTTCCGGGGAATGAAGGCAGAAGCGCCGGATGGATATTGATAACCCGATCCAGAAAGGCATTTAATAAAGTGGCCCCGATAACCCGCATAAATCCGGCCAGAACCACCAGTTCAACCTGGTTTTCACGTAAGATGCGCACCAGCGCAGCATCAAAATCACGCCGCACGTTATAGTCTCCATGCTTAACCACAGCCGTCCGGATACCACTATTCGCGGCCCGAGTCAGACCATAGGCGGCAGCATCATTACTGATAACAACCACGACCTCGCCATTAATTTTCCCGGCCTTGACTGTATCGATAATAGATTGCAGGTTGCTGCCGCTGCCTGAAATTAAAACCCCGATTCTAGTCATTTTTTAATAGTGCCGAAAACTACAGGTTCCGCCCCGTCTTCAAGTTTTCCTATAGCCCCGATCAGATAAGCCTGCTCATCCAGCCCCTGCAGCCGCTCCAGAATATCATCCACATCTTCAGTGGGAACGATAAGAGCCATACCGATGCCACAGTTGAAGGTTGTCAGCATCTCTTTATCAGCAACCTTACCATCCCGGGCAATAATATCAAA
Organism: bacterium; assembly: GCA_029932385.1. Lineage (GTDB taxonomy): Bacteria > Desulfobacterota > Anaeroferrophillalia > Anaeroferrophillales > Tharpellaceae > Tharpella. Next base: position 61,834 of record JAOZQE010000002.1, read on the forward strand.
AATCGGCAACCGCGGCCATGACTGCGGGTCGATCTGCACCTGACAGCGATTCGGAACCACTCTGACAACGTTTTCTTGCAGCCCCCCGCCGGTAATATGGGCGATTCCCTTGATCCGGAAATCACGCATCAGATTCAGAATTGAACGCACATAAATCCGGGTCGGGCGCATCAGCTCCTCACCCAGACTCAATTCCAGACCGGGTAATTTATCATCTAAAGAGTAGTCGCTTTCTTCAAGCAGAACCCGCCGGGCCAGAGAGTAGCCGTTGCTGTGCAACCCGGAAGAAGCTATACCGATGATTTTATCACCGACCTTGACCTCGGAACCGTCAATCAGGCGCGATTTGTCCACAATACCAACCGCAAATCCGGCCAGTTCGTAATCAGATCCTTGATAGAATCCGGGCATTTCCGCACTCTCGCCACCGATCAAGGAACAACCCGACTCCTTGCATCCCTGAGCAATACCGGCAATAATTTCGGTCGCCCGGTCAACATCCAACCGGCTCGTCGCCAGATAGTCAAGAAAGAAGAGAGGTTCGGCGCCCTGGACAACAATATCATTGACCACCATAGCCACCAGATCAATCCCGATAGTGTCATGTTTATCGGTTAAAAATGCGAGTTTTAATTTAGTTCCGACCCCGTCAGTGGAGGAGACCAGCACCGGATCTCGGTAGTTTTCGGTACGCAGAGAAAAGAGGGCGCCAAAACCACCAATATCAGCCAGCACCTCGGGCCGAAAAGTATCTTTCACCAGCGGCGCAATATTTTTTACGAGACGATTGCCCGCTTCGATATCGACGCCGGCATCCTTATAGGTCAATCCTTCCTTTGATTTATTCAAAACCTTATCCCCAAACAAAAGTCCAATGCAGCAGAAATTAAAATTCTCTTATATTGTAACGAATTAGGCGGTAAAAAGTCAAACTATATATTCATTTTTACCGACAGATAATCTCCCGCAGGGCCGCCATCGTCCGGGCCACCGCCCCGCGATTGTTCTCTATCGCGGCTTGGGCCTTAAGCCCCGCCTCTCTGATAAAATCTGGATTTTGCAGACAATGCTTAAACAGAGATTCCAGCTCCTGACGGCTGGCAACCGTAAAACCGCCGCCCTGGCGATCCAGATAGTCGAAACCATCCCTGAAATTAGCAACATAAGGCCCATGGATTACCATACGGGCGAAAACTGCCGCCTCCAGCGGGTTATGGCCGCCAACGCCGGGAAGCAGGGTGCCGCCGATAATCGTGAAATCTGCAAAACCATAAAAGTGAATCAAATCCCCCAGGGTATCGAGCAGCAATACGGCCGGCGGCGCGCTCAGAGTAGCGGCTGATTTATTATCTTTAATATCTGAAAAACGAAGATAGTCTATATTTCTAGCCGCAAGCAGGTTAGCCACCGTCGCGAAACGATGCGGATGCCGCGGTGCCAGGATCAGGCATGAAGAGGTAGAAACTTCGGAAATCTCCGCAATAGTATTGAACCAGGCATCAAGAATCAGCTCATCTTCACCGGGATGAGTCGATCCGGCAACCACGACCAGGCAATCACTCCGGAACAACCCTCGATAATCTACCTCCATACTATTTCTTTCGGGTACTTTAAGGTCAAATTTCAGATTACCGCTATAAATAATTTTAGAGACCGGGGTTCCAAGACCGGCAAATCGTCCGGCCGAGGTCCGGTCCTGGACAACCACCAAATCGGGGGTCTCAAACATCACCTTGGTAAAAAAATGAAACAGCAGATAGTTGACAAAACTTTTACGTGAAAGCCTGGCGTTAACCAGAGCCATAGGTAATTTATGAGATCTGACAAAATTAAAGAGATTAGGCCATAACTCAGTCTCGGCGACAATCAGAAGGGCGGGATTGAAATGACGGTAAAAACGAGTCCATAAACAGGGAAGATCAAGCGGCAACAGAACTACTTTGGCTTCCGGAAAATTTTGCCGCGCGGCCTGGCGGCCGGTTAGAGTCATGGTTGTCAACAGCAACTGGCGGCTTGGACAGGACTTTTGTAAGGCCCGCACCAGTGGCACCAGCATCTGAATTTCGCCAACCGATGCGCCATGAAACCAGATCGTCTGACCCGTAGTTGAGCCATCAAGCTCCGGCTCCGGCCAGCCCCGACCTAAACGCTCACCGACACCTTCCAGACTCCCCTGTCGTTTATACATATACCACAATAAAAAAGGCCAGAGGAGAAGCAGTAGCAGGGTCAGAATGACATTATAGATGACAAACAAAATTAAGTTCCTCTTTTACAAAAACAGCTCAAACACCGGCAACAACACCGAGTCGCCCGGCCAGGGTTGAATCAGAACGCAGATCGTGTTCAAACCCGGCCAGATCGTCATGGGTACCGAGATCACGCCAGTAACAGCTCGTAGCTGTATCAACAATATGAGATCTGATATCGAGTCTTCCGGCCGCCAGCAGGCGCCGGTAGAAAGTGATCAGAGAAAATGAGGCCACCGGTTCCCGGGCCAGCAGGTCCAATAATAGTGGAGAACAGATCTGGATACCAGTATAGGCTAACAAACGATTGCCGAAGGCCGCCTGCTTCGCACCAAATCCCCGGATGATTCCAGCAGGATCTACTTCAACCTGATTGTAACGTGTACGGTCATGCAGTAGCATAGTCACCAGGGCCCGGCTTTTAAGGTGCCGGACCACCGCCGGAGCCAGAGGAATATCGGAGATAATATCCGCGTTCACAGTAATAAAGAAAGGACCGTCAAGAAAGTTCGCAGCGTTAAGAATCCCGCCGCCGGTATTAAGAATTGAAGGCTCAAAAATATATTCCAGATGGCGGAAGCCGGATTTTTTTTCATTTAGGAAGTATTCGAGATGATCGGAAAGATGATGACCATTAACCACCAGAGTCCGTGGTTTAAGCCGCCGCAAACGATTCAGAGCCAGCGTCAACATCGGCACCCCGGCGACTTTAATCAAAGGTTTAGGCAGGTAATCCGTTAACGGCTTAAGCCGGGTTCCGAAACCAGCAGCCAGGATCATAGCCCGCCAGTCGGAATAAAAAAGAGGATTACCTGCAGACATATTTTCCCTTGCCAAAAGCTACCTTAATACACTATAAAATCACTGTTGTCATCTCAGCTTTCGTCACCATTAACAACCGACAGATTTAATAGTGTAAACTACGGCTTCTGTCAACTGATCGACCCCGTAATTTAGGTTCATTCAAGAATTTTTCGTAAATATTTAACTATGGCTTTTGGCCACAGGTCGAAAGCTGAAATCAGCCCGGAGAACACAACCCATAAATCAGTGATACTGCTGAAAATCTGTGGATACCGTGTTTTCTGTAGCTAAAAAGGTAAATTATCATGCATCCGAACAATGAAAAAATGACCCCTGAAGATATCGTCAAACCAGGCCCACCTGAACTTAGATTGATCGCTTGGGAAACCACCAGGAGTTGCAATCTCTCCTGCATCCACTGCCGGGCGGCGGCGGAAAAAGGTCCTTATCAGGGAGAACTTGACACCAAAAAGGCTTTTGCATTTCTCGACACGGTTGCCTCTTTCAGCAAACCGGTGATCATCCTGACCGGCGGCGAGCCGATGCTGCGTGATGACATCTATGAGCTTGCCGCCTACGGCACCAAACTCGGCCTGCGAATGGTTTTGGCGACCAACGGCACCCTGGTTGATGAAAACAGTATCAAACGGATGATCGACAGTGGTATTCAGAGAATAAGTGTAAGTCTGGACGGAGCCAACGCTAAAACCCACGACAATTTCCGCAAGGTTGACGGCTCTTTCGCAAATTCATTAAAAGCTCTCGATTTTGCCCGGAATCAAGGTCTTGATTTTCAAATCAACACCACGATCACCAAGATCAACCTGGCCGAAATTCCAGCCATTCTTGATCTGGCGGTAGAGCTGGGAGCGGTCGCTCATCACATCTTTCTGCTGGTTCCCACCGGTCGCGGTAAAGAGCTTGAAGAACAGGAGATCCCGGCCACCGAATACGAGCGAACCCTGAACTGGTTTTACGACCAACGCGAAAAGGTTTCATTGCAACTCAAAGCCACCTGCGCCCCCCACTACATGCGTATTTTACGCCAGCGCAGCAAAGAAGAGGGTAAAAAAGTTACTTTCAAGTCCCATGGTCTTGACGCTGTGACCCGGGGCTGTCTCGGTGGTATCGGTTTCTGTTTTGTCTCCCATACCGGCGATGTCCAACCTTGCGGCTACCTTGAGGCCAATGCCGGGAATATCCTTGAGACCGATTTTCAGGAAATCTGGGAAAAATCACAGGTATTCACCCGCCTGCGTGACTACGATGCCCTCGAAGGGAAATGCGGTATCTGTGGATACAAAAGAGTCTGCGGCGGCTGCCGGGCCCGGGCCTATGAAGCCACCGGCAATTTTATGGCGGAAGAGCCCTACTGCACTTACGAACCCAAAAAGATGCAACAATAATCACCGCACCATCCTGGAGGCACAAACCGTTTTTTTTAACCGACATAAATGGAAATTTAATTTTAACCGTTATCTGCATAATCGGCACGTACTGCCGGTCATGCCCGGTTGCGGCCGGATCTTTATCGGAGCAAACGCCTAACCTATGCCCTGATGACAAATTTTCAGCGGTCCAAAACGCTGATCAAGGATTCCAGCCGATAAGGTTTGGGAATCATGGCATCGAAACCGTAAGCGGCAAAATCGGCCATCACCGGATCCTGCGAATAACCACTTGAGACTATAGCTGTTACCTCAGGATCAATTTCACGCAAAAGCTTGATCGCCTCCCGACCGCCCATGCCTCCGGGAATCGAAAGATCCAGCAAAACCGCCTGAAAATTCAAACCCTCCGCAAGAGAAGATTTGTAAACCTCAAGCATGGCTGCACCGTCGGCAACGGATACGACCTCATAACCCAGAATTTCAAGCATTTCACTTACCACTTCACGAATCATCACCTCATCATCCATCAGCAGAATTCGTCCCCGTTCGGTTGTAACATCAACCGGAAGCCTATCTTCATGGACAGCGACCGCACAACTCTCTATTGAGGTCTCAACTGCCGGCAGAATAAAGCTGAATATCGAACCACAAGCAGGCTCTGAAGTCACCTCAATCAGGCCCCCGTGATTAGAGATAATCGAATAACTGGTTGCTAGGCCGAGACCGCTGCCGGTCTCTTTCGTGGTAAAGTAGGGTTCAAAAATCCGCGGCATAATCTCAGGATCGATACCGCAGCCCTGATCGCGGAGAGAGACTTTAACATAGGTTCCCGAAGCTACATCAGCATAATCTCCCACCGCAACTTTGAGGTTCTCGATTTTTATACTGATGATTCCGACATCAACCATTGCCTGTCGGGCATTGGTCACCAGGTTATTTACGACCTGATTAATCTGGCCCGCATCAATCTCAACCCCCCATATATTATCTTCAATCTCATACTCGACTTTAATTTGTGAACCGTGCAGGATAAATTCTGCCGACTCTTTAACCAGAGACGATAATCTGGTCACCTCCAGCTCTTTGACCGGAGCTCCGCCTTGGGCAAAGGTCAGAAGTTGTTTGGCCAGGGCTACGGCCCGATCGATCGCCCGGTCTGCTTTTGATAAATAGACCTCGGTTTTTTCCGGATCTTTCTGACAGGAGAGCCGGATCAAATCGAGACTGCCCTGCAGGCCCATGAGCAGGTTATTGAAATCATGGGCAATACCGCCCGCAAGAACTCCGACCGCAGCCAGCTTCTCACTCCGCAAATGTTCCTGCTGTAATCTTTTCTCATTCCGAACATCACGAAAGACCAACACCACCCCCAGACATTTACCATCACGACCGATAATCGGAGCGGCAGAATCGGCAATCGCCACATCCTCACCCGAACGCGATATCAGCAAGGTGTTATTCATCAGATCAACAATCCTGTTCTCGCGCAGGACTTTAGCTACCGGACATTCAAGTTGCACCCGGGTACGTTCATCAATGATTTTGAAAATTTCACTGACTTCCCATCCCGAAGCCGCTGCATTGCTCCAACCGGTCAGCTTCTCGGCCACCGGATTTATCAAGGTCACCCGGTGGTTGACATCTGTAGTGATCACTCCATCACCGATACTGCGCAAGGTCACGGCCAGCCGTTCCTGTTCCAGAATCAGAAAATCTTCGGCCAGTTTACGGCTGGTGACATCCCGGTTACTGCCTCGGACTCCCAAGTTCCCCCCGTCAGGATCAGTTATCGAACGACAGGTATGATTCAACCAACGTACCGAACCATCTTTATGGGAAACCCTGAACTCAATCGGTCGAGCCGTACCATCCGGTTCAATCTCATGTCGATGGTCGACAAAAATATGACGATCATCCGCCACCACTATCTCATTCATCAGATCAGGATTATTATAAAACTCTTCGGGGGCATAGCCGGTGATTATTTCACAGGAAGGCGAAACGTGAATAAACTTACCTTCCGGGTCACGCCAGCATTCCATATCGTAAGCATAGTCAGCAACCATACGATAGTGTTTTTCACTCTCACGCAATTTAGATTCAATCTCTTCCCGAAGTTCCCGGTCATCTTTCAACGAAGCTACCATCTGGTTGAAACAGCGTGCGAAAGAGCCGATTTCATCATCGGGAAAATCCCCTGCAACCGGCTCCAGAGAACCTTTACGGATCCGTTCACTGGCCCGGTAAAGGGTTGCAATCGGACGGATCATGGAACGTGACAGATACCAGCTCACCAACAGGATCAAAACCAGAGAAAAGCAGAAAACATAGATAAATGTATTCCGTAAGGTGTGAACCATTGCGTATACCCGGGCCAAAGAGATTTCATTGACAACCAGCAACGGCAGATCCATAACCTTGACCGCCACCCCCATAACCTCTTCATTATCAATATTGCGATACTCAGCGTAAGCCGATTCAGCCCCGGCCAGAACTTTACGCACCGGAAGATAGCTTTTAACCTCCTCCGCCTGCAGGACATGCTCAATTTTACTATGGGCAACTACCTTCCCCTGCATACTGACCAGTGCCAGCTGGTGCGGACCGGATTGCTGCCGCGGAAAATCATTGAAAAGATTTTTCAAGGCCAGCTCAGCATAAAGATAACCCTGCTGCCGGCCGCTTATTATAGAAAAGATCGGGTAGACTACCACCAGCTGCGGTTCGAGACGCCACTGGCTGAAAAAGAACATCTCTTTCTGCGGATAGACAGTAGAATAGGTTAATAAAGGAGAGATTGTTCCGGAACTGATATATCCGTAGCGGGAGGAGGATTCAACCACCCGGTTATCATTATCCACCACGACGATCCGGCGAATTTCCGAGTGCTGGCGGGAGGCCCAGGATAAAACCCGGGGGTCACTTTTTTTGAATATATATTGACTGGCGGCAAATTTGAGTGAGTCACTGATCTCACCGATACTCCAGGTTACCTGTTCACCTGCAATCCGCGCCTGAACCAGACTAGAATTGGCAACATTCTGATAAAGGTAACTCTGCAGAGTTCTGTAAAGATAGAGTGATCCTCCGAGAAGAGGCAACACCGCGATCAGGATAAAACTTATGAGAAATTTACGATAAAGCGAGGATTTTAACTTCACCGTAAGACCTCATCCGCCTGTAGCAGAATATCTTCACTGATTTCAAGATCAAGTACCCGCAGCTCTTTTAACGA
>JAOZQE010000084.1 GCA_029932385.1 bacterium
TACCTTAGTGCAATCATTTTACGCTTGCACTTGTGGCCACTCTTTGTTATTGTAATAAACATGCAGACAAAACACCGAAAAATTTTGGTCGCTATTTTCGCTGATCCGGTGAACGGCAATATGGAGTGGGGTAAGATAGAATCCCTTTTGGTTGCTCTTGGTTGTCGTATGGTTGAAGGTGCAGGTTCAAGCGTTACCTTTGAAAGAGACGGCATCCGGGCATATTTCCACAGACCGCACCCAGAGAGGGCCGCTTTGCGGTATCGCATCAAGGACGCCCGTGAATTTTTAATCAAATTGGGAGAAAAACCATGAAAGGTATAAACTACAAAGGCTACTATGCCAAGATTGAATTCGATCCTGAAGATCATATCTTTGTTGGCCGCATTATCGGTATTCGCGATGTTATCGGCTTTCATGGCGAATCTGTCACCGAGCTTGAATCAGCCTTTCAGGAGGCGGTCGATAATTATCTGGTCGCCTGTGCCAAGCTGAGACAGGAGCCAAACAAGTCTTATTCCGGTAATCTCATGCTGAGAATCCCGGCGGAAATTCATGCCGCGGTTGCGTCGTCTGCCGAAGCCAGCGGCAAAAGTATCAACCAGTGGGCTGCCAGCGTTCTGGATAAAGCCAGCCATGTTCATTGATGTTCTGGTACAACTTAAAGTGTTATAGTCTCAAATCAGGAAATTAAATGGGAAAATTAAATGGGGTCGAAGTAAAATTGAATTACAAAGCGAACTTCCCGGCCCGGAAAGGGACCCCGGTCGTTATCCCGGAATAGAGGTGTTAGAACAGTTTACCTGAATTTATTTTTGACTATGGAGGTGTACCAATGGATATTCTACAGACGCGGAAACTCGAAATCAAAAAAATAATCTGCATTTTCATCTGTCTGGCATTCATCTTCTGCCTTGCCGGAACCTCATCAGCTACGGACTGGCTAAAAAAAGGCAAAGATCTGCTGGGAGGTTCAGACATCGCCAGCAGTACTAGCGCTGCCTCCAGCACCCTGAGTACCGACGAGATCAGTTCCGGACTCAAGGAAGCCCTACGGGTTGGTGGTGAAAGAGTTGTTGCCCAGCTGGGAAAAACAGACGGCTTCAATGCTGACCCCAAGATCCACATATCGCTGCCTGAAGACCTGCAAAAAGTGCAATCATCTTTAAGCAAGGTTGGTATGTCTTCCATGGTTGACGATCTGGAACTGCGTCTTAACCGGGCGGCGGAAGTGGCGACCCCCAAGGCCAAAAAGCTATTCGGCGATGCCATTAATGAAATGTCCATGGATGATGTCCAGGCCATCTACCAAGGACCCAATGACGCGGCAACAACTTATTTCAAGGGGAAAATGTCAAAACCCCTAGCGGCGGAAATGAAGCCGATTGTTGATGAGAGCCTGGCCCAGGTGGGCGCCATTCAATCCTATGATAACTTGATGAGTAAATATAAATCACTACCTTTTGTACCAGATGTCAAGACTGATTTGAGCGATCATGTGCTGGACAAAAGTATGGAGGGTATTTTTTATTACATGGCTCAAGAAGAGGCCGCGATCCGCAAAGATCCGGTCAAAAGGACGACGGAATTATTGCAGCGGGTATTCGGAAATTAAATTGTTAAGTTTATAAAGCTGTGGACACATTACGAGTAAAAGCAACTTTAGGGTGCCTTGAAAAGTTCTAATTTTCAAGATGCTATTTAGTCAGCCATTACCGGTGAAGCAAGAATTTTTTTCAACCTTCTCTTGAGCCAGACTCCGGCGATGGTGGCGGAGGTTATGCTGCCGCAGAGGGAGGCGATGGCGACCATCCGGAAATCATAATTGCAATAGATGGTAAAAAAGGCGGCCAGGGGCAGGGCGACAATGAAGAGCCGGACGCCGTTAATTACCAGGCCGGGCAGGCCGTGACCCAGACCTTGTAAGGCGCGGTTGCAGGAGATGGTGATTGCCATAAAAGGAAAGCTTAAGATTTCCAGGCGCAAGTAGGAGATCGCGAGCTGCAGAGGTTCGGTTTTGTCGGTGAAAAAACGGAGAAAAATGTGCGGCCAGAAAAACATTGTGATGCTGCAGAGTAAAGCAAAACTGACGTTAACCAGAATTGCGAAGCCGATTATCTCACTTAAGAGCTGATAGCGGCGGCTGCCGTAAAAGAGGGCGCTTAAAGTCAGCAGAGCGACTGAAAAAGCGACCATTGGGATAATTACGGCACTGTCAAGCCGGGTGATTAAACCTAAGGCCGCAACCGTATCGGTGCCGTAGCCGGAGATCATCCGGTTGACACCCATCATATAGATTGCCATCAGCAGCATCGTGAAACTGGCGGGCAGACCAATCGCAAAAATATCCCTGATGGTGGTCAGAGAAAAATGCCAGACTTTGCGGCTAAGCTGTAAAACAGAGCGCCGGCGGAGCAAGAAAATCGCCATAATAAGGCCGCATATAAGGGCGATATCGGTAGCAATCGCGGCCCCGGCAATTCCGAGATCGAACGTGAATATAAAGAGCGGGTCAAGGATGATGTTTAAGAAGAGCGTGAAAAACTGCACCTTCATCGGAGTTACGGTATCGCCCTGGGCCGTGAAGGAACTGTTGATGGCGTACATCGCAAACATGAAAAAGGCACCAGCAGCGATGATGCGCATATAATCTGCCGCGAGTTTGTGGACTTCACCCCGGGCTCCGAGAAGGGTTAAAAGCGGATCGAGAAAGATTTCGGCGAGCAAGAAGAGCACGCCGGCGCAGAGCAGCGAGCTGGCAATACCATGCAGAACCGTGTTAGCAGCAGCCGGTTTATCACCAGCACCGATGAGCCGGGCGACGGTTGAGTTTAAGCCGACTCCCATGCCGACATTGAATGAAACCAGAGTAAAAAAGAGGGGAAAAGAGAATGTGAGAGCCGCCAGTGGTTCAGCTCCGAGCCGGCCAATATAGGCGGTGTCGACAAGGTTGTACATGGTCTGCATCAACGTCGCCATCAGGGTGGGCCAGGCGAGTTGAAACAGGGCGCGTTTCGGCGCCCGGGCAAAACTCTCGAGTTCTCTTTTTATAGGATGGACCTCTTGCCGTGATCAATCACTAACTTGCGGGCTTGCAGCCGGCGTTAAAAAATCCAGATATAGGCAACCCAGTAGCCGACAATGACGCTGAGAATATTCCAGTGAGCGTTATTTTGGAAAAAGAGATCCCAGTCAAAGCAGCGAATCTCATCTTTATCAAGTCTCTTGAACTCGGGGATAAAACGGTTGACATGGTTGCAGTATTCAAGATAGGCATCGCCGAAAATATCCTTTAATACCTCCTCCTCGCGGCCGACCCGGTTGGTCATGTAGAAATAGTAGATGATCGTATAAACGAGCATCAGGAAAAAGCTGCCGGTAATCGCGATAGCACCTAAAATCAGCAGGTAGCGGCCGATGTACATCGGGTTTCTGATTATGGCGTACGGGCCTTTGGCGGCAAGATCTTTTTTCTTGTTCAGGGTCGCAAAACACCAGACCTGCAGACCTTCCCCGGCCAGAGAGATCAGCAGACCAATCAAAAAATATTGGGGTTCCATCATCAAAATAAAGATGATGGCTGCCGCAATTGCCAGCGGCCAGCGATAGGTTACAAGTTTGGCCCGGAGTTCCGGATCGTTAAAGAGATTGTTGATTTTTTCGAGAAAATCGTTCATTTTGATCTTTTCCTTGTGAGTTGTTATTAATTTTTATGAATTTCTGCCAGGAAACCGCCCCTGTTAACATGAACTGCACCCAAATTGCAACTTCTGACTTTTTCGACGCCATTACCTGCTTAAGATAATATACTGCCGCAGCTGCGGAAGTCGTAGCCTTTAAATGTTGCGGTTTTCAAGGTCAGGCGTTCCGGTTCGAGGAAGGCAAAGAAATTACTCAGGGGCGGGGCGGAGAAACTATCTTTCATCGCAACCAGATCAAAGCGCTCTTCAATCAGCGGGACAAAATCCAGATTCAGGAGATGAGCAACATACTCAATACCCATGCCGGCATCAGCATTACCTTTTAATATCTCCAGGCCGGTTTCGAGATGGGTGACCAGCTCAGTGTCATAGCCGTTTATCCGGTTCGAGGTAATGTGCTCTTTTTCCAGGAGGAAATCAAACAGGTAGCGGGTTCCGGAGCCGGGGTTGCGGTTAATGAAGCGAGTCTTTTTTCGGGTGAGATCACTGAGCTTTTGCAGGTTATGCGGATTCCCAGGTTGAACCAGCAGGCCCTGCCGGCGATAGGCGAGATTGACGATGACAAATTTTTTCCCGGCAAGATGTTTTTCAACATAGGGGATATTGTATTGGCCGGTCGGCGGATGGAAAAGATGAACTCCGGCGATCTGGGCCTTGCCTTCCGCCAGGGCGGTAAGACCTTTCTGGCTCCCGACTGCGGCATGAAAAATGAGCTGTTTTGGAAAATGAATCTGATTAAACTCCTCAATCAGGTTTACCAGCAGGGGGTCATCACTGCCGGCGATCAGGATGCTCTTGGCCAGTTCGGTCTGCTCTTCGAGCCAGCGGTTGATCTGTCCTAAGGGAAAAAGCCATTTCCCGGTTGCCCGGGTACAGGGGATACTCCCTTCCTGGATGAGCTGGTAGACCTTTTTCTCGTTAATCTTGAGATAGGCCGCTATCTCTTTAGTGTTGAGGAGATTTTTAACTTCCACAGTTTTACCTCGCTGCTCCAGGGAAACAGGAGCCTAAATCAGAGCTTAATAAAATTTTTAATTTGGAACTAAGCGGTTCTTTTTATTTCAGACAGTAAAATATTGCTAACCTATATATCCTGATAAAGCGAAATGTCAAATATAACTTACTTTAGTTGTTCGTCTCAGATTGAGAGGCAAAGCTCATGTGCCGCTATTTTACAGGTTGTGACGGATAATATCGATTATATAAGGTAATACAGCACCCTGATTTACGTAATGTCTATGATAGTGATAAACTATGTGAATCCGGATTTTCTTATGCCAATGTGGGGCCGGAATAATTTTAACTTGACAGTGATATATTTCTGTAATAGTGATCGTTGTTTACACAGTTTAGTATGCAGTATACAATAGCTGCATAGATTTAATTTAATAATTCAGGAGAGAGAAATGTCATTAAAAGAGGCCCAGTTGGAACGTTTAGAGCAGATGAATCTGGCCGCTGAACTCAGCGGCGGGGAAGCCCGAATTGCCAAACAGCATGACTCGGGTAAAATGACTGCCCGTGAGCGGATGCTCTATTTTTTTGACGAGGGTACCTTTGAAGAGGTTGACAAATTTGTTACCCACCGCTGTGTTGATTTCGGCATGGAGAAGAAAAAAATTGTCGGTGACGGTGTGGTCAGCGGTTATGGCAAGGTAAATGGACGTTTGACTTATGCCTGTGCTCAGGATTTTACGGCGATCGGCGGTACTCTAAGTGAGACCAATGCTCAGAAAATGTGCAAGATTCTCGATATGGCCGCGAAAAACGGGGCGCCTTTTGTTGGTCTGAATGACTCGGGCGGCGCCCGGATCCACGAAGGGGTATCAAGCCTGGGCGGCTACGCTGAACTATTTTATCGTAACACCATTTATTCGGGAGTGATCCCGCAGATTGCGACCATCTTAGGCCCCTGTGCCGGCGGCGCGGTCTACTCTCCGGCGATTATGGATTTTATAGTTATGACCGAAAAGAGCAGCTATATGTTCATTACCGGTCCTAATGTTATTAAAACTGTGACCAATGAAGATGTGACCCAGGAGAAGCTCGGCGGCTCTGATACCCATATGAAAATCAGCGGGGTCTCTCATCTCGCCGGTAAAGATGATAAAGACAGCATCGATCAGGTCAAAAGACTTTTAAGCTTTATGCCGCAGAGTAATCGTGAAAAAGCGCCTCTGGTTCAGTTCGAAGGCGAAGCGGAAGTGCTGATTCCTGAACTCAATGATGTTGTGCCGGCCGATTCCCGGCGCCCTTATGATATTAAAAAAATAATTAAAATGGCTGCTGATAATGCTGATTTTCTTGAAATCCAGCCGAAATATGCAGCTAATCTGGTAACCGGATTTGCCCGTTTTAATGGTGAGTCGGTCGGCATCATTGCCAACCAGCCGAATTTTATGGCCGGTTGTCTCGATATTAATGCGTCTGACAAATGCGCTCGTTTTATCCGTTTCTGTGATTGTTTCAATATCCCGCTTCTGACTTTTGTCGATGTTCCCGGCTTTCTGCCCGGCAGCGGCCAGGAGTTCGGCGGGATTATTCGGCATGGAGCTAAAATTATTTTTGCCTACGCCGAAGCCACCGTGCCCAAAATTACGATTACGACGCGGAAATCTTTTGGCGGAGCTTATTGCGCTATGTCCTCCCGGCAGCTGGGAGCAGATATTCACTATGCCTATCCGACGGCTGAATTTTCAGTTATGGGGCCGGACGGGGCGGTTAATATTGTTTTCAATAAGGAACTTAAAGGGGCCGATGATCCGGTGGCCAAACGCCAGGAACTGGTTGATAATTATAAAGAGAATTTTGCCAACCCTTATCGTGCGGCCTCTTACGGTTTTATCGATGAGGTGATTAAGCCGGAAGAGACCCGGATAAAAATTATTCGGGCGTTGGAGATGCTGCAGGATAAGGAAGAGCAGTTACCTTATCGTAAGCACGGTAACATCCCGTTGTAAAGAGTATATTTTACTGATCGGCATTTTTGTCTATTAAATGAGGTGGATTTATGAGTTGTACAGAGAATAAAGCCCGTCTGGCGGAGCGTCAGGAGCAGTGGCAGGGGATGGTTGATAAAGCTTTGGCCCGTTTCCCTGAACGGAAAGAGAATTTTGCGACAACCTCCGATATCGCGATGAAGCGGCTCTTTACCCCGGCAGATGTTGATGCGATCGACTATAACGAAGATGTCGGTTTTCCAGGTGAATTTCCTTTTACCCGGGGAGTTCAGCCGACCATGTATCGGGCCCGTTTCTGGACGATGCGTCAGTACGCCGGTTTTGGTTCAGCCAAACAGACCAATGAGCGTTATCGTTATCTTTTAGGCCAGGGTCAGACCGGTTTGAGTGTTGCCTTCGATTTGCCGACCCAGATCGGTTACGATTCCGACCACGAACTTTCCGACGGCGAAGTCGGTAAGGTCGGAGTGGCGATCGATTCACTTGCTGATATGGAGATTCTTTTTGACCAGATCGCTCTCGATAAAGTCAGCACATCAATGACGATTAATGCTCCGGCGGCGGTTCTTTTAGCCATGTATGTAGCGGTTGCGGAAAAGCAGGGAGTCAGCTCCGACAAACTGCGCGGCACCATTCAAAATGATGTCTTAAAAGAGTATTTTGCCCGGGGTACCTATATTTTCCCGCCGCAGCCGTCAATGAAGATTATTACCGATATATTCTCCTATTGCAAAGATAATCTGCCGAATTGGAATACTATCAGTATCAGCGGTTATCATATTCGTGAAGCCGGATCTTCGGCCGTGCAGGAGGTAGCGTTTACCTTGGCGGATGGTCTCGCTTATGTCGATGCGGCGATTAAAACCGGCCTTGACGTTGATGTTTTTGCCAAGCGGCTCTCCTTTTTCTTTAATGTACATAATAACTTCCTTGAAGAGGTGGCTAAATTCCGGGCTGCGCGGCGTTTGTGGGCGAAATTGATGAAAGAGCGTTTCGGTGCGAAAAAAGCTTCATCGATGATGATGCGTTTTCATACCCAGACGGCCGGTTGCAGCCTGACCGCCCAGCAGCCGGATAATAATGTCGTCCGGGTAACCATGCAGGCTTTGGCCGCGGTCTTAGGCGGAACCAACTCTCTGCATACCAACTCACGGGATGAGGCTTTGTGCCTGCCGACTGAAGATTCAGTCCGGATTGCCCTGCGGACGCAGCAGATTATCGCTCATGAAAGCGGGGTTGCGGATACGATTGATCCCCTGGCGGGCTCCTATATGATTGAGTCAATGACCTCTGAGATCGAAGCCAAAGCGCTTGCGTATATCAACAAGATTGATGATCTGGGGGGGGTTGTCAAAGCGATCGAAGCGGGTTACATGCAGCAGGAGATCGGTGACAGTGCTTATGCTTACCAGAAATCAGTTGAGACCGCTGAACAGGTGATTGTCGGCGTAAATCGTTTTACGATTGAAGAAGCGGCTCCGGAAAATCTTTTGCGGATCAAAAAAGAGATGGAACTGGAACAGCTTGAGAGCCTTAAGGCGATGAAAGATAAACGTGATGCGGCGGCGGTTGCGGCTTCACTCAAAGAGTTACGTCAGGTGGCCGAATCTGGTGATAATCTGTTGCCAATTATTGTATCCGCGGTTAAAACCTACGCCACACTGGGCGAGGTTTGCGGTGTTTTGCGGGAAGTTTTTGGTGAATACACTGAAGTTTAGGGTTTATGAAATTACGTTTAAGATACATTGAAAGTCAGCGAACTTTATTCATGCCCTGAGGCTGACTGAAAACCTTTTTGGCTCCGGCAGTGCCGGGCCAGGAGATCTGAAATGGATAAAAAAATTAAAGTATTAGTTGCCAAGCCGGGTCTTGATGGTCATGATCGCGGGGCCAAAGTGGTTTCCCGGG
>JAOZQE010000085.1 GCA_029932385.1 bacterium
GAAGATTTTCGGCAAAATTCAAACGGGCGCCGGTGAACCATTTTGCGCCCGGCATTTTGTCACCGTCAACCAGAACTTCATCATAGCCTTTGCTGGCAATAATCCCGCCATATTCCCAGACACTCTCCCAGAAATCAGCGCGCTCGGTAACGGACCATTGAAAGAGCTCATCATAAGTCTTGAATTCAAGTCCCTTTTTTTCTTTCAGGCGAGCCATTAAATCAGTTAGATTCGAGTTTTTAATACGTTCAGCCGAAGGCTGCCAAAGTGGTTTCTGCATGGTTTTTCTCCTTGAAGATTCTTTTTTGGTAATTTACACTTTACGTTAACTGTCAAATAGAAACAATAAAGGATCATTAACTTGCGGCTCATTTAACTGATTCCAGGGTACTTGTCAACTTGGAAATCGGCAAACCGGGATTCCGACACAGGGGCCGGAGAATCTATCCTTAATAATAACACAAAGGCGGCCGGGTATGATTTGATCACCTGGATAAACTGGTAAAACTTAAACTGCCGGTGGGAGAAAATGACCTTAATAATTCTGTCGGCTTATTTTTCTATAAACTGATTGTTTGTTATGTAATCTAGTTAATAGCTAAAAAATTATGATTCAAAATAATTGCTCTTGAAGGACTCTTTTGTTTTGGTATGAAGTATGCAATTGACACTTGACAAAGGTCTCGTGCTTATGTTAACAAGCTCCCCGCTGAGGCTAGGTGATTGGCCATTCATTTTTTTTACTTGCTCGGTTTGTAAAAAGTGTTGCAGGAATGTTTTTTTATATGTTTTGTCGGTGGAAAATGGGGTCGGTTTAAGAGTTAACCGAGGTCTGTTTTTTACCTGAAATTGAGGGAAGAAAGGTTATGCTGAATTCTTTTGACGTACTGATCATAGGCTTAAGTCTGGCGCTTCTGCTCTATGGAAGTTTTAGAAAAATTGCGCGGTGGCGGGTTGGCGAACCTGAATCCCGGGGTGGCAATGCGGGCCAGCGTTTTGCCGCAATGTTTGCGTCAGTTGTTGGTCATGACCGGATCCTGGAAGAGGCCTGGCCCGGTTACATGCATCTCTTTCTCTTCTTTGGGTTTTTTACTCCCTTTGTTTTTGTTGTCTTTGCCCAGCTTCATATTGCGACCCTGACTCCGGCAGCGGCCGGGGGGATTTCTCTGCTGCTTGACTTGATCGGCAGTCTGGCTTTGGTGGGTATCCTGATGGCTGTCCACCGTCGTTATGGGGCCGAGCCTGATCGCCTTGATGAACGTGGGAGTGAGGATATCGTCCTTCTGCTCTGGCTTCTTTTTATCTTTGTCAGTGGTTTTGCTGTTGAAGGATTGCGCCTCGCGGTAACAACCCCCAGTGGTACCTGGTTTGCCCCGGTTGGTTCACTGATCGCTTTTGCGTTGGCTCCGTTCAGTACGGAAATAAGCGCCCAGACTATTACATGGGTCTGGCGCCTGCATTTTTATGCCATTATCCTACTTATCGGGACAATGCCTTATACCAAACTTTTTCATGTAGTTTCGGGTATCTTAAATAACTACTATCGCTCGACCAAACCCAAGGGTGTGGTCAGCTTGCTCGATATTGAAAACTCTGAGACCTTCGGGGTTGCACATGTACATCAGTTTACCTGGAAACAGCTCATGGATTCAGATGCCTGTATCCGCTGTGGCCGCTGCCAGGATAACTGTCCCGCCTATTTGACTGAAAAACCTCTAACCCCGAAAAAAATGGTTCAGGATATTCGTGAATGTCTTTATGATAAAGCTGATCAGATAGCTAAATGTAAAGCTTCCGGTGAAGATATAACCTGGGGTTTGCCAGATGAGGAAAAGGCTCTTTTTGGCGGCTACCTGACTGAGGATGAGATTTGGTCCTGTACTACCTGCCGGGTCTGTATGGAAGTTTGCCCGATGTATGTCGAGCATGTTGATAAAATTGTTGATTTGCGGCGTAACCTGGTACTTATGGAGAGCAGTTTTCCCTCCGAAGTTCAGCTGGTCTTTAAAAATTTCGAAAACAACAGTAACCCCTGGGGTCTCGGTTGGGCCGACCGCGGTAACTGGGCCAAAGAGGTCGCCGGGGTCACGACGATGGCTGAAAATGCCGATGTTGACTACCTGCTCTGGGTCGGTTGCTCAGGTTCCTTTGATGACCGCTACAAAAAGGTTGCCGCATCTCTGGTCAAGGTTATGCAGGCGGCCGGGGTTAGTTTCTCAATTTTAGGATCGGAAGAGAAATGTTGTGGTGATTCGGCTCGGAAGCTGGGGAATGAATATCTCTATCAGACGCTGGCGATGGAGAACATCGAAACTATGAATGGCTATGGTGTCAAAAACATCGTTGTCATGTGTCCGCATGGTTACAATACCTTGAAAAAGGATTACAAGCAACTTGGTGGTGACTATAACGTGATTCATCACACCGAGCTCATAAAGCAGTTACTGGATGAGGGTCGTCTTGATCTGAAGCGTCCATTGCCGGCAAAAGCAGTTTACCATGACTCATGCTATCTCGGGCGATATAATGAGATATATGCTCCGCCCCGGGAAATTTTGCAGGATGTTCCGGGACTCGAATTGGTCGAGATGGAGCGTAGTCACAAGCGCGGTTTCTGTTGCGGTGCCGGTGGCGGCCGGATGTGGATGGAAGAGGATCTGGGGAATGGCAAGATTAATGATAATCGGGTTGCTCAGGCTTTGGAAGTGGAGCCTGAGATAGCGGTTACGGCCTGTCCTTTCTGTATGGTTATGTTTGAGGATGGTTTGAAGTTCCATAATCGTGAAGCAGACGTTAAGGTTAAGGATGTGGTAGAGATTGTTGCCGAATCCCTGGAGGTTACAGGATGAAAAAAATGGTAAAAAGATTACTTCACCCGTCAGAGATCTTCCCGGTTAAGGGAGGTAGTGGAACTTTGAGCTTGATTGGGTTTCTATTGATTGGCCTGATTTGGGTGAGTCCGGTTCTGGCTACAGGGTTTGGCCCGGAACATGACGTAGACGCAGTTCATGCGGCACCCGGCCACCAGAGTGTGATACCGACTGCTGAGCATGTTGCGGGTGGGACGGCGGCTCTTCTGCCGATTCCGGTTGAGGTGCCAAAGCCACGTACTAATGAGGAATGTATAAAGTGTCATAAAGAGCCGAACCTGACTTCCGGTCGTCTGGATGGTTCATTGGCCAATCTTCATGTTGAATATGATCTCTTCAAAGAGACCTTGCATGGAAAGAAGCTTGAGTGTATCGACTGCCATGAAGATGCCGCCGCTGCGCGTCACTGTCGTAGTGGCTTTCAGAAGGTCAATTGTCTTGCCTGTCACTCAAAAATTAATGGTCTTTATCCAAACGGGGCACGTGAGCGTCTGGCCAAGAAGAAAATCAGGATACCGAAAAGAAAGATTGTCGGTGACTCATATTATAGAGAGAGTGTTCACGGAAAAGAGTTTCTCGCCGGTAAAAAAGATGCCCCGAACTGCCATAACTGCCATACCAGACACTATATTTTTGGCAAAAAGAGTGAGAAATCTACGATCAATCGGGCCAATCTTACTGAAACATGTGGTGAGTGTCATAAAGAGCGTAAAATCGATACGTTGATGGAGAAGGTTTCCACCTTTCGTCTGGAAGCGCATCGTAAGGGCGATTTGAGTCTCGATTACGATCGCGGTAACTGTATTGATTGCCATCAAGGTAATGCAGTACATGGTATTAAAGTTAACGAGGCCCCCTGTGGTCGTTGTCATAAAACTGAAAATAAGGTTGTCGGGACTAAAGTTCTCGGGTTCGGAGCGTTTCATCTCTATCCCGATCATGAGAAGCAGTATTTGACCTGGTGTCTACGTAACTTCTACGGCATTTTATTAATTATGCTTGCGCTTGGCGTTGGCTGTGGACTGTTTCTCTATATCCTGAGACGTTCTGCTGAATACTACCGAAAAGAAGGGGGCGAGTGAGTTAGACTATGTCCAATCCGCATAAAAATGAGAAAAATGGCGATAAAAATCTGCCGCGTTGGGGGATGCTGATTGATCTCGACCGTTGCGTTGGCTGCCACACCTGTGAGATCGCCTGCAAATTTGAGAATGATGTTCCTCTGGGTATCTGGCGGAGCTGGGTGAAAGAGATTGAGAAGGGTAAACAGCCTAATGTTGTACGTTCTTTTCGACCGACTCTCTGCAACCATTGTGACAATCCAATCTGTGTTAAAGTTTGCCCGGTACATGCATCCTGGCAGCGTGAAGATGGAATGGTTATGATCGATCCGCACCTTTGTGTCGGTTGTAAATATTGTATGGCTTCGTGCCCTTACGAGGTAAGATATATCCATCCGCAGAAGGGGATTATCGATAAATGTGATTTCTGTAGTACCCGGGTTGATGCAGGTCTTCAGCCAAGTTGTGTTGAGGCTTGTCCTGCAAGTGCCCGGATTTTTGGAAATTTAAATGATCCCAAGAGTGAATTGGCAAAACTTGTGGCAACCAAACCGGTATCGACTCTGAAACCGGAGATGGGTACAGGCCCCAGGGTCTACTATGTCAGTCTTGATAATGCGACGATGGAGATTAAGCGGGAGGCTAAACTGATATGGGAAAAGTAGTTTTTGACGTTCAGTATCAGACAACTCTGGCATTTTTAATCTCCTATTATTTCTATTTTACGGGATTGAGTGCCGGTTCGTTTATGATTTCGACTCTGTCATATGGTTTTGGGCTGGAGAAATTTAAACCTGCAAGTAAAATGGGTGTGGTAACTGCGGTTTTACTCCTCTTTTTAGCACCGCAGTTTCTCCTGATGCAGGTCTGCTGGCCGGTTAAATCACTCTGGCACAACTTTGTTCATCTAAACCCGATTTCGGCGATTTCGTATGGCTCATTTCTTCTGGTACTCTACCCCTTGAACTCCATTATCTATGGAATATTTATGTTCAAGGAGAATAAGAAGTGGACCAAAATTTTTGGTCTTATCGGGATCCCTCTGGCGCTGGCTGTCCACGGATATACTGGCTGGATTCTCGCCTTCGGGGTCGCTCGTGATTATTGGAATACCGGTTTGATGCCGATTGTCTTTCTCTTCTCGGCGATGGTCTCCGGTATCTCAATGATGATCCTGATGATTATGATTCGCGATCGTTTCTTCACTAAAGAGAAAGTTATCAATCATGATCTTATAGACAGTCTTGCCAAAATTCTGGGTTGGTTGCTGTTGGTTGACCTCTTCCTCGTATTTTGTGACTACAGCGTCTTGCTCTACTCCAAACTTGAAGCCCAGGAAGTTGCACATTTTATGCTCTTTGGCAAAATGTCCTTCTGGTTTGTGATTGTTGAGAATCTGATTGGTAAAGTAATCCCGATGGCTATAGTTATGATTCCGGGTATGCGCAAAAGCTATTTCTGGTTGATTCTTGCAGCTTTGATGAATATGGCTGGTATCTTGGTAATGCGGGTCGTCACCGTTTATGGCGGTCAGGCTCTACCTTTGATGTAAATGGCATCGAAAAGGATTAAATGATGAAACTAGATCGGAGAAATTTTATAAAACTTGGTGCCGTTGGTGGTGGCGCTTTAGCTTTACCCCAACCGATGCAGGTGGCGAAGAAAAACCGTGCGCCCTGGAACCGGCAGCAAGCTCGAAATTTAAGAAAGTTTCGCAATCCAAAGCCTACGACCTGTGGGCTTTGTGAAAACCGGTGTGGTCTGATCTCTTATCGTGAGGGCGATCGCATTGTAATGCTGCATGGGAATCCTGAGCATCCGGTAAACCGGGGTAAAATTTGCGCCCGGGCTTACGGTCAGCTTGATAGGCTCTATGATCCGGATAGGGTTCTTGCTCCTAAATTGCGCGATGGTGAGCGCGGCAGCGGTAAGTGGAAGACTATCAGTTGGGAGAAAGCCTACGAAATTATTGCTGAAAAACTTACCCCATATGTTGAAAAACAGGGCGCTGGTTTGGCAATAGTTCAGGGTCGCAAAGAGTTGCTTTCCGACACTTTGCTGGAAATGTTCCCTGATGCACTTGCAGTTGAAGATGGCCCCAATTTGCAGATAGAGGACTTGCGCCGTCAACTTTACGGGGTGACTGGTTGCCGTCGTGATTTTGCTAACTCCCGTTACATTTTGAATTTTGCCGCTGATCCTTACCTTACAGGAGAGAATCTACTCTCCGATATGCGTGATTTACTCACCGGAAAACTTGACAATGCGGCACGCCTGGTAACTGTTTCCGCACGGTTGAATAATACAGCCGGTCGCGGAGATGGCTGGATACCTTTAGCCCCGGCTGATTATGGTACCTTTGCCAGAGCTTTGGCTTATCGCTTGATTGAAGCAAACCTATACAATAAGAGGGCATTAGCTGAGCACGGCTTGCAGGTCGCTGAACTTAAATCTCTTCTGCGTGATTACGCGCCCGAAAAGATCAGTAAAAAGATTGGGGTTGAGCCAGGTTTAATCAAAAAAATTGCGCAAGAGATGGTTGATCGTCCGCAGGCTCTGGCAATTTATGATGATGAGTTACTCATGGCACCTGATGGTCGTCAGAGTGCAGCGGCAGTGGAACTCTTAAATCTTTTATTAGGTGCTATCGGTCAACCAGGTGGGGTCTACTATTATAGTAAAGAGCTAGGTTTAGGCTCTATCGCTGTAACTGAAAAGAGTCAAAAAGAGCGTGAGCGGGTAACCCTGGATTGGTTTAGCAGCTGGCTTTCAGACAGCAGCAACCGGCCGGTGGTGATAACTTATGCCGCGAACCCTGTCTATACGAGTTATAGTGGTCAGTATCCGCACGCACAATGGCAAAATACGCATAAGATTCCATTTCACCTTGCTATCGATACCCATATTAGTGAAACCTCAATTTTTGCTGATCTGATTTTACCGGCAGCGACCGATCTTGAGACTTTTGCTATAAGTGATTCCGTCCTTGCCGATGGGCGTCGGGTGCTCTCTTTAAGGCAACCGGTATCCCGGCTTGTTGATGAGATTTTTCTTTTACGTCAGGCGAAAGCTAAAAATCTTGACCTTTTTAACTCAAAACGTGAACCGGTGGCCGAATCACGAGATTTTAACCAGATAATTTTAGAATTGCAGGCGGTTTTGAGTGGTGATCCTGCCGAATCAGCTCAGCGGGTAAGTTCCTGGCTTGAAAATAGAGTTTCCGCTGCTCCTTTTGTTATCGCCGGCATCAGTTGGCAGAAGCTCGTGAAAGATGGATTGCAGACCTATACAATACCTGAGGATATGGTGAAGTTGCGCTCTTCAGTGACGATTGCAAATTTTGCTGCACTTGATAATAATCCAGAAATTAAAGCAGTTGATGCTTTTACGTTAGTGTCATATCGTTTCCATTCTTTGGATACTCTGACGGCCAATAGTAAATATTTAGCTGAATTAAGACATGATAACCCTCTCTGGATTCATCCGGATAAAGCAAAACAGTTAAATATTGCTGAAGGTGATGAGGTTCAGGTTAAGTCTCAGTTTGGTTCAATAACCGCGATTGCCTGGCTTACAGAGGCAATTCACCCTCAGTGTGTTGCGACGGCATTAGGGCTTGGACATACTGAAATGGGGCGTGTTGCCAAGGCTGAAACTATTGCCAAGAGTGATCCGATGACAAGATCGCTATTGCTCCATAACCCGATTTATTTCTCCCCGTTTACCTTAAGGCTCCGTTCCTGGGATAAGGTTGAGCCGGTATGGTGGCATGAGAAAGGAAATGGAGTCGATATCCGACGGATTTTTAAAGCGAAACAAGATACCAATAATGCGGGTATGACCAAGGTTGATACAACGATACGTCTGCGAAAAGTTTGATGATAGTTCTCTTACTACTTTAAGGTGAATGGGTATGAAGATAGATTTTAAATTTGTTAGCGATCTGCCGGTCTGGCTGAAAACATCTATAGTGATAGCTATAGTCCTGGCGATTCTGGTCGTTTTTTTCATGTTTGCCCGCTACACTGATATTGATCAGGGGCTTTGTCGTCCTTGCCATCCTACGATACATCAGATGTGGGAATCATCTAATGCCCATCCTGCTGGCAAGGTCAGTTGTCATGAGTGTCACGCTAATCACCTTGACGCATTTCCAGAAGATGATACCAATATCTTTGCTCACTATCGTGATAAGATTTTGCCCGGGCATTTTTATAGTAGTAGTAAGGTTATCAATGACAACTGCATACGCTGTCATGCCGACATCCCTGAACTTAAAGAGGTTAAAAATACCAGGATAGTGAAAATTTCACATGCCAAGCACTTTAAGGCTGAGAAAGTAAAAATTGATGACTGTTTGGTTTGTCATCAGGATTTGGCCCACGACAGATATTCGGTCGCAACCAATCGGCCGCGCATGCAGGGTTGTTTCCTGGGTGAGTGTCATGTCGCCGACAAGAAAGAGGATCGTTGTGAACTCTGTCATTTCGTCAAATTGGTTGATAAAGAGAAAGTTCTTGAAAAAATAGATAAGAAATAGTAGGGCACC
>JAOZQE010000086.1 GCA_029932385.1 bacterium
TTTAAGTCATGACCTCAGAACATACCATAGATTATCTTACCATACTCGATCCGGTTTTTCAGCTGGATCCGGATTTGGCGGAAAAACTTCTGCAATCGTTTTGCGATTGTCAGGTGCCGCCGGAGAACGATATTGGCGGCCGGATTTCGGCCCTGGTTGGTGACTGGTTCAGCCGTAATCGGGAAGTTTGTGAAGCTCTGGTTGCGGGGTGTTGTGAGCTTATGTCACAGTATGACGGCCGGGGGCTTGGAGCATACCTTGATGCGGTGGTGGCGGCCGGGCGGGTGACACCGGTTCTAGCGCGTTCCGCCGCGGAAAAATTTGTTGTTATATGCGCCGTTGACGATGTTTCTCTTTATGATTTAAGCCGCAGTTTTTTTCGTGATATCGGCCCCTGGGGGCCGTATCCTCTGGGTCAGGTGACCAACGGTGTATTGGCTACGTTAAAAATCGGCGGGGCAGAACTTGGAGTTAGTTTTGCCCGCATGATAAAGGCGGCGCTGAATCAGGGAATTGCCGAGAAAGAACTGGTGCGTCTGGTTGAGCGTCTGGTAACCGGGATTAAAGGGTTTAACCCGAATAAACGGTTCTGGCAGGCGACCCGGCTTGAGCAGACAATTGCGGTTGACTGGCATTTGGCGGCCGCATTTTTGCGTGGCCTTGAACGCGGTGTACGTTTTCTCAAAGAGTCACAGCTTGAAGAATTTGTTAATGTCGCTCTGGATGGTGATGATCAGGGTGATCGCCGTCGCCGTTTTCTCGGACTGGAGGCAATTGCCGGCCGGGATCTCTGCCGGAAGCTGCAGACTATGGCCCCTTTAACCTCTCAGTTAACCTCTCTGCACCGCTATTTGAATGCGCGGAGCGGCCAGGCGATATCAGTCCGGCCGCTGACTGAAATTCCCCGAAGTTCAATTCAGCATCAAACCGTAAGCGGCACTGACGGGAAAAAGATATTTCTGCCGCCGGAGATGGAGATTGGTAGTACGGTTAAAGAGAATGAAACCTATTATCGCCTGCTTGCCGGTCTTGAGTTGGCCGCAATTGAAGCGCAAAGTTTTACTTTTGATCTGGGGCAATGGCAGCGCCGGTGCAGTTTGCCGGAGTTTAATAAAGCTCAGCAACCCGCCCCGCCGAAAGATTTTAAGTTTTCAGATTATTACGCTTTTTTCGCACTTTTCCCCGATTCCAGTCTGGCCGAAAAACTTTTTAACCTGGCTGAATTTGCCCGGATTCACGCCTTTTTAGAGTGCTATTACCCCGGTTTTGCCCGGCGGGTGGAGATTATCACCGGCGGTTTGCAAAAGCTTGAAGATGATGCTCCCGTCGGAGAACAGCTGGTTTATTTTCTCTACGCAGCAATGGTTCTGGGTCGCAACCCGGATGAGAGTAGTTTGAATTTGCCGGTAAAGATTCTGGACGAGCTTGACGGGTTGATCGAAATAGCCGCAATGCTTAAGAGTCCGGAGGCTTCGGTTGCAGTTTCAGCTGACTGGGTGGCAGCGGTCTATCCGCGAGTAGAAAATTTACTGCCGGGCGCATCCGATATATCCGGGTTTACGACTTTTAGTTTTCCCTATCAGCGCCGCCTGCGGTTTGACCTGGTTTATCTGGCGCATCAGGAGAGTGAAAAAAAAGCCCACCTCTGGCGTGAAGAGCTAGCCGGGCAGGGGCTTGAGGTTGATAAAAGTCTGCTGAAAAATATCTTGAATAACGAGAGCCTGGAGTTGACTCCGGAACTTCTCAAGCAACTCCTGGAGCACTCCGGAAATATGCGCAACCGGGCCGGGGCGAAAATCATGAAACTGCCCCCGGATATTGATCTGCAGGATCTTTTCCCCGAAGCTGAACGGTCAGGCTCTGCTGTCGATAAGTCCGAGCCGGTGCCAACTTTCTGGTATGATGAGTGGGATTATCGTCTCAATGATTATCTTAAACACCATGTCAAACTGCTGGAACATCGACGAGTTGACGGCGACGACAGTTTTTATCAGCAGGCCATCTCTGATAATTATGGCCTGATTCACCGGATCCGGCGTAATTTTGAATTGATCCGGCCGGAAGCAATCCAGATTTTAAGGCACTGGCCCGAAGGCGACGCTTTTGATTACGATGCCCTTTTAGAGTATGCGCTTGACCGCAAAATGCGGATCACCCCGAGTGATCGACTCTATCGTAAACGTTTGAAAGTTGATCGCGATGTTGCCGTTTTTGTCCTGGTTGATCTCTCATCATCAACCCGTAAGGCAGTTCAGGATGGCGGCGGTAAATCAATCCTGGCGGTGGAAAAAGAAGCGCTGGTTCTCTTTTGTGAAGCTTTGGAGAGGGTCGGAGACAGCTACGCTCTGGCCGGTTTTTCCGGTTCCGGCCGGCTGGCGACTGAGTTTTTTTATCTGAAAGATTTCAGCGAGCCGTTAAATGGGGAAATTAAAGGCCGTATCGGCGGCATCCGGCCGGAGAAAAATACCCGTATGGGGCCTGCAATCCGGCATGCCGCCAAAGAGCTTAAGGAGTATCCGGCCCGGATTAAGCTGATGATTATATTAAGTGATGGACTTCCCAATGATCAGGATTACAGCAATGAGTACGCGATTGCCGACAGCCGCAGCGCGATCCGCGAAAGCCGCAGCGCTTTTGTCCATGTTCATGCGATTACCGTTAATGCCAGCAACTCGGCCCACTTGGACAATCTCTACGGCGATGTTCATCACACCGTTATCGCCGATGTCAAACAACTCCCCGACAAACTCCCCCGGATCTACCGCGCCCTGACCCACCAGTAGTCATAACTGCGGTTTGGAATCAGGGTTAAATAGTTTTCAGCTTAGATCAGAGAGGTTTTTATTTGTTTCCGAAAGAGTTGCGTGTTAGAATGAAAATGATTGGTGCCGGGAGAAATTTCGGCTTGCCGCAGCAATTTTGCAGACAGGCTGTTTCGAGGTTGGTTAAAATCGAGTCATCGGATTCTTAACTTATGGTTTTATAGAAAAAAGGAGAGAAAAATGAGGCGGATGATTGCGCGTATTATGGTTTTTGGTTTGCTGGTGAGTTTTCTGGTCGGTGGGTTCTGTCTGAATCTGTATGCGGCTGGTGAGACTATGTACAATAAATATAATATCCATGCCCAAAGGGATAAAAAAGGGTTGTTGAAATCGAGTTATGCCAACTATACCGATCCCGGTGCCGGGCATGTCACTATCCCGCCCAATAGCAAACTTACGATTACACCCTGGAAACGTTTCTTTAAAAATTACGGTTTCTATTACGAACTGCCGGATGGTCAGCGCGGGGTTTTCGAGGTGCATGAGAAGCGCTTGGGAATCAGTGTGGACGAATATGAAGAGCTGATTCTGTCGCCGCAACCGGTTTCGTTGAAAGGTTTTTCAGCAATTGATCTTAAGGGGATAAAAAAGGGCAAGGCTTATAAAGGAATGACCAAAAAAGGTGTAATGACCGCTTTAGGATATCCTGCCGCTCATGAAACTCCGTCCCTTGATGATAATCAATGGAAATACTGGCGCAATCGTTTTCGGACGGTTGTTGTTGAATTTAACAGTAAAGGTAGAGTTGTAAATGTGAGGTATTGAGCGAATAATGAAAGAAAATAACAAGATTGCCCTGGTAACCGGAGCCAGTCGGGGGATCGGTGCAGCAATTGCAGAAACTCTGGCTCTTGATGGTTACGATATCTGGCTTAACTATCGTTCCAATCATACTGCGGCTGAGGCGGTGGCTGAAAGCATTGTGGTTCTCGGCCGTGAGTGTCGGTTACTGCCATTTGATGTTGCCGATGAAGAGTCGGTTGCCGCGGCGCTCAATCCGCTGCTGGAGCAGGAAACCCCTTATATTTTGATCAATAATGCTGGTTTTGCCCGGGATGGGGTAATGGCTCTGATGAGTCGTTACGACTGGCAGTCGGTCTTAAATGTGCATCTTAACGGTTTCTTTCTGGTAACCAAGTTGGTTGTGGCGCGAATGTTGCGTAAGAGAGCCGGGAGGATTGTCAATATTGTCTCCACTTCCGGTCAGGTCGGAGTCGCGGGTCAGGTTAATTACAGTGCCGCCAAAGCAGGTTTGATCGGGGCGACCCGATCACTTGCGGCGGAAGTTGCCAAACGCAAGGTATTGGTAAATGCCGTAGCTCCCGGTTTTATCGAAACCGAGATGATTGAGAACCTGCCGCTTGACAAGATTCTGCCGACTATTCCCTTAGGCCGTTTCGGTCAGGCGCAGGAGGTCGCGGATGCGGTATCCTTCCTCTGTTCTGACAAATCTTCATATATTACCGGTCAGATTTTATCGGTGAACGGGGGAATTGTTTGAGTTTGCCGGTGCCATAGTCCCGGAAATGGTTGCCGGCAGTGCCGGTTGCCCGGAAAGTTTTTTCTAATCTTTTGTTATTTTTTAAAGTTGATAATGCGTAAATCTTCAAGCAGAGTTTTTCCTGTACTGATATTCTCTCTTTTTTGCTCCGTCATCATCGGGGTTGTAACCGTGTATGCTTTCTCGACATCTTCTCATGAGGCGGTTTCAGTTTTCCCACCGAGTCTCAGCGGTTATCATGACGGCAGCTTGAACGGACTGGCCGCCATCCTGAATCATAGAATCAAGCAGGTTCCTTTCAACCTGGTCGCCACGATTATTTTTCTCTGTGCTATTATTCATACATTTCTGACCAGTAAATTTCTGGCTATCGCCCACCAGTGGGAGGCCCGGCATAAAGATCTGATCGAACAGGAGAAAGTCGGCAAAAATACAGTTCATATCGGTGCTGAAATATTTCATTTCCTGGGTGAGGTCGAGGTCATTTTCGGGGTCTGGGCCGTCATTCTGGGAATCTCCATCATCTCTTTCTATGACTGGCATACCATGGTCGGCTATATGAACCACAAGGTTGATTTTACCGAAGCCATGTTTGTCGTGACGATTATGATTCTGGCTTCAACCCGGCCGATTCTCTATTTTACCGAAATCTGCATGCGTTGGGTTGCCAACCTGATGGGTGGCGGTCTGGCGTCCTGGTGGATTACTCTTTTGACGGTGGGGCCGGTTTTAAGTTCATTGATTACCGAGCCGGCGGCGATGACAATTACAGCCATGCTGCTGGCTCGGAAACTGTATGAGCTTGAACCCCGTCGCAGTTTTAAGTACGCTACTATCGGTCTGCTTTTTGTTAATATCTCGATTGGTGGTACCTTTACCAATTTTGCCGCTCCGCCGGTGTTGATGGTGGCCACTCCCTGGGAGTGGAGTACTTTACACATGCTGGCAAATTTCGGTTGGAAAGCCCTGCTCAGTATTATTTTGTCAAACGGTCTCTATTTCCTGATTTTCCGTCGTGAGCTAAAGCGTCTGCAGAAAAAATTTGTGCTCAAAAATGTAAAAGATGAGCTGCAGAAAGAGTTTCTTTCTCACAATAAGCTGGATGAGGAGATTGATTACATTCTTAAAGATACTAATTACGGCGAGAAGGTAATTGATCCGCTTAAAGAGCAGATTGAGGGGCGGATCTCAGAGGTTAAAAACGGTCTCCTGGTTCGATTGGCGGAGCGTTATCAGACGGAGTTTGCCGCCCGCGGATTCTCTGAAAATCTGGTTGAAGAGGCGTTTGATGAGCGTTTTGAAGAGGTTAAACTGCTGCGGATGCGGCGGGCTTTTCCGCGCATGTTGCCGGAAGAGCAGCGTCCGGTCTACCACGACCCGCATTGGGACCGGCGGGATGACAAGGTTCCGGCCTGGATTATTATTACCCATATTGCTTTTATGTTGTGGACCATAATCAATGCTCATCATCCATCCCTGTTTATCGCCGGGTTGCTTTTCTATGTCGGTTTTGCCAAAGTGACGAGTCCCTATCAGAATATCCTCGACCTTAAACCGTCACTTTTAGTTGGTTTCTTTCTGGCTGGCCTGGTGATCCATGGTGGCCTGCAGGCCTGGTGGATCGCCCCTGTTCTCAGCAGCTTGAATGAGGCATCACTGATGTTTGCGGCTACGGTTTTAACGGCCTTCAATGATAACGCGGCTATAACTTTTCTCGCGACCCTGGTACCGAATTTTACCGAAGCGATGAAACATGCGGTCGTTGCCGGGGCAGTTACCGGCGGCGGTCTGACCGTTATTGCCAACGCTCCCAACCCGGCCGGCCAATCTCTGTTAAAAAAATATTTTAACAATGGCGTTTCACCCTTCGGCCTGTTGCAGGCGGCGCTGCCGCCGACAATCATTGTCTGGCTGGTTTTTTATATGTTCTTGTAAAGGGTATCCTAGAATAAATCGGACAACTTATGGTTCAGCGAAATCGGGTTGCTATAACCGGGGTCGGGATTGTTTCCTGTCTCGGAGTCGGGCTTAAAGCGGTCGCCGAGTCACTCCAAACAGGGCGTTCCGGGATTGTTGTTGATGAAGAGCGCCGGGCGGTCGGTTTTCGCAGTCCTTTGACCGGCCGCCTGCCGGAAGTCTATCCGGAGCGTTTTTTAAGTCGAAAACAGCGTAAAACGATGCCTGATTTCGCCCAGCATGCCTATGTTGCGGTGCGTGAAGCTCTGGCCCAGTCCGGTCTTGAAGATGAGGCTTTGCGTAATCCCCGGAGCGGTTTAATCTTCGGTTGTGATTCGAGTTGTTTGGCCGCGATTGAACAGGTGGATCTGTTGCGTCAGCACGGTGAGACCCATAAACTGGGCAGCGGCCTGGTTTTTCGGGCAATGACCTCGTCCATAACCATGAATCTTAATGTCCTGTTAGGAACCCAGGGGGCGAGCTGGACATTAAGTTCGGCCTGTTCGAGCAGCGGCCATGCCATTGGTCAGGCGGCTGATTTAATCGCTTCAGGACGCCAGGAACGGGTTATCTGCGGCGGTGCCCAGGAGATTAACCTGGAATCAATGTGCAGTTTCGATGCGCTGGGTGCTTTCTCGACCCGGATAGATGATCCGGCAGCGGCGTCAAGGCCTTTTGATAAAGATCGTGATGGTCTGGTTCCGAGCGGCGGTGCCGCCGCGTTGATACTGGAAAATTATGCTTTGGCAGAAAAACGGGGTGCCGCTATTTTGGGTGAAGTGGCAGGGTACGGCTTCTCTTCCGACGGCGCTACGCTTTCGGTGCCGAGTGCCGACGGCCTCGCCCGCTCGATGCAGGCGGCTTTGCATGATGCCGGTTTAAGGCCTGATGAGATTGACCTGCTTTTAGCTCACGCGACTTCCACTCCGGCCGGTGATGCCGCCGAGGCGGAAAATATCCGGGCCGTTTTTGCCGCTGCAGCGATGCCCCGGATCAGTGCCCTTAAATCTCTGACGGGTCATGAACTCTGGATGGCGGGCGCCGCGACTGCAGTCTATGCGGTGATTATGGCAGAAGCCGGTTTTATGGCTCCAACTATCAACTTTTCCGCCCCGGATTCCGGCACTGTCGGTCTGCGGGTCTTAGATGAAATATACTGGCAGAAGCCTGGCCGGGTACTCTGTAATGCGGCCGGTTTCGGTGGCTCCAATGCCTCACTTCTACTCGATTTTGGCAGCTCATGAAATATGACCATCTGGTTATCGGCGCCGGCGTTTCCGGAATCAGCACAGCCCTGCTGCTGGCCCGTTTCGGGTATCGGGTGGCCTTGCTGGAGCAGGCTCCGCAGCCGGCTCCGCTGATCGACGGGTTTGTTCGCAACGGGGTCTATTTCGAGGGTGGATTTCATTATGCCGGCGGGCTTGAGTGCGGGGGTGTGCTCGATCGCAACCTGCGCCTTCTAGGGGTTGCTGATGACCTGCAGCGGGTGGCGTTAGATCCTCTGGCTTATGATACCGTAGTCCAGCCTGACACCGGTCTTGATTTCTCTTTTCCTCAAGGCTATGAAGCTTTAACCCTGGCTTTGCAGAAGCATTTCCCCGAGCAGCGCCGAACGGTGACAGATTATCTGGAGCGTGTACAGCTCAGCACCGGAAAACTTCCTTACTATAATACCCAGACAGACGTGTCCCCTTTGAGTCTTGCCTCTCTGCATGAGTATAGCCTGCAGCAGGTTCTCGATGATTCAGGAATCTCCGGTGATCTGCGAACCCTGTTGCAGGTTCATTGTTTGTTGTATGGCTCCCATCCGGCTGAAGTTCCTTTTGCCATCCATGCCGGAGTGGTTGATGGTTACTATCGTTCAGCTTCGACATTTAAAGGCGGCGGCCGGGCCCTGGTTAAAGCCTTGGTTGCAGCGCTTGACCGTTGCGGGGTTGATCTCTTCTGTCGTTACCGGGTGACCGGGATTAATTTGACAACCGCCGGCGGGGTTGCCGGGGTTAGTTGTGCCAATGGCGAACACTTTACGGCGGCAAGCTGTATCTCAACTCTGCATCCGCAGGCGATGTTGCAACTGGTGCCGTCACAGGTTTTTCGCCCGGTCTACCGGCGTCGTCT
>JAOZQE010000019.1:0-7615 GCA_029932385.1 bacterium
CCGCAACTCGCGGAAGAGGCTGAAGGCCGCCTCGGCGGCGCCATCACCAGTGATCTCGGGACCCAGGATGTAGGTTCGGTCTCCGGCTGCAAAGTCACCGATCCGGTTGACTTAAGACGCCGCACCGTCGGCCGCTCTCTACCCGGCAATGTCATCAAACTGCTTGATGATGACGACAATGAAGTTACCGACGGCGAAGCCGGAGCTTTATGGTTCCGCGGCCCGCACGCCCCGGCCGGCTACCACCGCGACCTCGAAACGACAATGTCAATTTTCCGTGAAGACGGCTGGACGACAACCGGTGATCTTGTCAAATATGATCGTGGCTGTCTCTGGATCATGGGCCGGAAAAAAGATATGATTATCCGCGGCGGCCAGAATATCTATCCGGCCGAAATCGAAGGCCTGCTGAATGAACATCCGAGTGTTGTCAACGTCGCCGTAGTCGCCATGCCGGATCATAAATTCGGTGAGAAAGCCTGTGCCTTCACTATTCTGAGAAAAGGCTGCTCCCTGGAGTTTGATGAAATGGTGAGTTTTCTTAAAGAGAAAAAAATCGCCAACTACAAACTTCCGGAAAGACTGGAAATCGTCCCCGAGTTCCCGGCTGTCGGTGATTCAGGCAAGGTTAATAAGGAAACTTTGAAAAAAATTATTGCCGATATGCTTAAAGCTGAAACCGGAGCTTAAATTATTATGGAAAAACAGATTCTTTTTGTTGCCACCCTTGACACCAAAAACCAGGAGTCGGAGTATCTTGTCCAAGCCATAAATCAGATTGTCGGCTGCCGGACGCTGGTCATGGATATCTCCATGGCGGCTCACACCTTAGGTCAGGCCGATATAACGGCTGCCGAAGTCGCCAAAAGCGGCGGCAGTTCGATTGCCGAAATCAATAAATCACGTGAACGCTCCAAGATTACGGCGACTATGATTAACGGCGCTGTGGCGATTGCCGAGAAACTTCTGGCAGAAAATAAGATCGACGGCATCATCGGCCTCGGCGGCTCCACCGGGTCATTAATGGCGACCGATGTCATGCGGGCCCTGCCGTTTGGCTTGCCCAAGGTCATGGTTTCGGCAACTGCGGCCCTGCCCGGCCTCGCTACCCGCTATATCGGCACCGGTGATATCCTGCTTTTTCACTCGGTTATTGAGATAGCGGGGCTCTCGCCGCTCTTGAAAAATGTTCTCGAACGAGCCGCCGGAGCCATTGCCGGCATGGTCAAGGTCGAGATGCTCAGCAAAGAGAGTTTGCAGTCAAGCAACCGGAAAACGGTGGCCATGTCTCAATTCGGTATCTGTGAAGGCTGTGCTTCAGCAGTCAGGCATAAACTTGAAGCAAAAGGTTATGATGTCATCGGTTTTTCCGCCGCCGGGGTCTGTGACCGAGCGATGGAGGATATGATTGGCAAAGGACTCTTTGACGCGGTTATCGACCTCGCCCCGGGCGGCGTCGGCGAACATCTACTGGGGGGCATGCGCTCGGCCGGGCCGCATCGGCTTGAAGCCGCAGGTAAAATCGGCATCCCCCAGGTTATTGCCCCCAGCGGCATCAATTTAATGAGCCCCCGAAAATCCCGCTATAAACCTGACTATCATCAGCGCAAGAAATTTGATCTCGACAAACTCCGCACCTTTCTCCGCTTAAATGGCGAAGAGATCGTTATGGTAGCCGATGAGTTTGCCC
This sequence comes from bacterium, assembly GCA_029932385.1. Classification (GTDB taxonomy): domain Bacteria; phylum Desulfobacterota; class Anaeroferrophillalia; order Anaeroferrophillales; family Tharpellaceae; genus Tharpella. Next base: position 1,691 of record JAOZQE010000019.1, read on the forward strand.
GTAAACTAAATGCCGCTACCGGGCCGGTTAAAGTCCTGCTGCCGCTTAAAGGCTGGAGTTCAATTGACGTCCCTGAAAGTCCTATCTATGAGCCCGAAACCGATCTCCTGTTTATCGAACAACTGCAAAAACAGATTGCTAACGATCTTGTTAAAATCAAAACTTTTGATCTCAACCTGGAAGACGAGGCTTTTGCCGACCTGATCGTAGAGAGTTTGCTTAATGTCCTCTCCTGAAAAAATCGTGCCCGCAGGCAAACTGCTTAAAGTCAAGAAAAGTGATATTTTCCGAACTACGCTGGCAGACAACTGCGGCAATCTAGGCTATCTTGGAATTGCCCCAGATGGCTCTGAATATCATGTTGTCGTGCCGGTCGATCTGCAGCTGGCCCGTGGGGTTAAGGCCTTAAATCAACCCGATGACGGTACCCCTTTCGGCGGCTATAAAGGCTGGCACTATTACGAATGCGCCCCCTATACCGGCACGGGCGGCGAAAAGAGCCGGCAGCAGCAGGTTGAAGACAATATCCAGCTGCTCTCAATCTGGCTGTGGCAGTATGACATTGAACTGGAAATTATCAGCTGACAGGAATAAGCTCAGCACTTTTCAGCTTATTTCTGACGGCCCTGTTAATATTTTTTAAACTCTAACTTTTAGAACCGTTTTCAATATGGAGGCACCTGATGCTGTTACCCAAGTTTGATTACAACGCTCCGGCCACTCTGGATGAAAGTTGCCAGATGATGGCCAGCTATGGAGACCGGGCCAAACTTCTGGCCGGCGGTACCGATCTGCTGATCGCCTTAAAGAAAAAAACTCTCACTCCGACCCAGGTTGTCGCCCTGGATCGGATTGACGAAATTAAAGGTTTCTGCAGTGACCAGGATGGGCTCTTTTTAGGCTCTCGAACCACCGCCGCGGAAATAGCTGAATCTGATCTCGGCCCGGCCGGGCGAGTACTCTCCCAGGCGGCAGCTCAAGTCGGTTCCCCGCTGATCCGAAATCTGGCAACCATCGGCGGCAATCTGGCAACCGCCATGCCGGCTGCGGATATGGCCCCGCCGCTGCTGGCCCTGCAGGCCAGCGTGGTACTCCAGCGGGTTGGTGACCAGAGAGAGGTTCTCTTAAGTGACTTTTTTATCAGTCCGGGTGAGCAGGTGATGCTGCCGGAAGAAATTATGAGTATGATTGTCCTGCCCCGGCTACCGGAAGGCTGCGGCGGAGCCTTTGAAAAACTCGGCGTCCGCAAAGCTCTGGAGCGCTCAATTGTCAGCGTTGCCGCGGTCATCTCCATGGCTGATGACGGCCACACGATTCAAGGGGCCCGAATCGCTTTAGGAGCCGTGGCTCCAACCCCGATGCTGGCTTTGGATGCCGCCGCCGGTTTAAGCGGCAAAAAAGCCACTGCCAAAAATTTCGCCGCCGCCGGCAAAATTGCTGCTCAGGAAGCCAACCCCCGCGGATTACGAACCTCAGCCGTTTACAGTCGTCTGATGGTTGAACAACTTACAATTCGAGCTTTGACCAGGGCTTATGAAGCCACGAAGCTGTAAAGGAGATCACCTGCTATGAAAAAATGTCATATAACTTTCCAGCTCAACGGGATTACCAGAGAAGTACTGGTCGAACCCAATCAGACCCTGCTGCAAATGCTGCGCGAAGATTTAAGCCTGACCGGCACCAAGTACGGCTGCGGTGAGGGTGATTGCGGAGCCTGCACAGTCTTACTCGATGATGAACCAGTCAACTCCTGCCTTATCCTGGCGGCTCAGGCTGATGGCCATCGGGTCACCACAATTGAAGGGCTTGCCGACGGCGACAAACTTCACCCGTTGCAGACCTCTTTCATTGAAAATGGCGCTATTCAATGCGGCTTCTGTACCCCGGGCATGATTCTTTCAGCCAAAGCCCTGCTCGATGAGCAACCGGAACCGAGTGAGCTCGATATCCGTACCGCCATCTCCGGCAATCTCTGTCGTTGTACCGGTTATCAGAAAATTGTCGAGTCCATTAAAGCCGCCGCCAACAATTGTCAGGGGGAGAGTTAATCATGCCGAAAAAACAGTTTGATGTCTTAAACACCAGAGCTCCCCGAGTAGACGCCGCCATCAAAGCCACCGGCAAGGCCCAGTATGCCGACGACTTAAACCGTTCCGGTCAGCTTTACGGAGCAATTTTACAAAGTCCTGTGGCCCATGCCCTGATCAAGAATATTGACACCAGCCGGGCTGAACGTCTACCCGGAGTCAAGGCTGTTATCACCGCCAAAGATGTCGGGCTGACTAAATACGGGGTCTCTCCGGCCCGTTATGATGAAACCCTGTTCGCCCACGATAAAGTCCGTTATATCGGGGATGAGATCGCCGCGGTCGCCGCAGTTGACCTGGACACCGCCCAGGCCGCCCTGGATCTGATCAAAGTCGAATATGAAGAGCTGCCAATTGTGTTAACCGCAGATGAAGCCTTGGCTGAAGATGCTCCGCAACTTCACGATGACTATCCCGGCAATATCAGCGCCGAAGTTCATCAGGAATTTGGTGATACGGCGGCAGCCTTTAAAGAATGCGATTTCATTCACACCCATAAACTGGTCAATAAACGCCAGGACGGCGGCTTTATCGAACCCCACGCCTGTATAGCCGAATACGACCACGCTAACCGTTTGACCCTGCACACCTCAACCCAGGTTTCCCACTATGTCCAGCGCACCGTGGCCATGATGACCGGGATTCCGATTGGCCGGGTGCGGATCGTGCGGCCCTGTGTCGGCGGCGGCTTCGGCCCTAAATGTGAAGCTACACCCCTCGAATTAAGTGCCTGTTTTCTGGCGATTAAAACCGGTTGTCCGGTAAAGATTGTCTATTCCCGGGAACAGGTTTTTCTCCACTCCCGAGCCCGCCATCAGTTCTACCATGAAATGACTACCGGTTTCAAAAAAGATGGTACCATCATGGCACTGGCCCATAAGTGCACGCTTGACGGCGGTGCCTACAGCTCCTTCGGGATTGCGACGGTCTACTACGCCGGCTCCCTCCTCGGGGCTCCCTACCGGTTGCCGAATATGAAATATGACGGGATACGCGTCTACACCAACAAACCCGCCTGCGGCGCCCAGCGCGGCCATGGCGGAGTCGCGGCCCGGGCCTGCTTTGAACAGCAGCTCGATATTATCGCCGAAGAGCTTAAAATTGATCCGATTGAGTTGCGAAACATGAATATGATGGAGACCGGTGATACCACCTGCAACGCTCTGAATATGTCTTCTCTGGGCATGAAAGAGAGTCTGGAAGCGGTCAAAAAAGGTTCCAACTGGAAAAAGAAAAAAGGTAAACTGCCGGCCGGTAAAGGGATTGGCGCGGCTTGCGGCTTCTTTGTTTCCGGAGCCGGTTATCCGATCTATCGCTCCGACACCTTTCATTCGACCGCCGAGATTAAAGTCGCCGAAGACGGCGGGACAATTATCTTGAGAAGCGGAATCGCCGAGATCGGCCAGGGTGCCAACACCATGGTGGCAATGATTGCCGCCGAGGCATTAGGCATTCCTCTGGCTGATGTCCGGGTTGATTCCGGCGACACCGATTACTCGGTCGATCTTGGTGCCTACTCCTCGCGCCAGACCCTTATGTCGGGTCACGCAACCAAGGATGCGGCCGAAAATATCAAAGCCCAGATTCTTGCGGTAGTGGCCGATAAATTTGGCATGGAAGTCAAAAATCTTGACATTAAAAAGGGCTTTATCAAGGTTAAAGGCCGCAAGAAACTCGATTTCGCCAAGTTCAGAGAGTATTACCACAAGGAGCACAGGGGCTGGTCGGGAATGCCTGAAGGTGATGAACTGAGTTTCACTGAAGCGGCCCGTCTCGCCTTTCTTGAAAAAGGGACGATTGTCGGCACCGGCAAATACAAACCGCCGATTCTTGGTGGTAAATTCAAGGGCGCTGCGGTCGGTACCTCACCCGCCTACGGTGGTTCGGCTCAGGTGGTCGAGGTTACGGTTGATCGTGAAACCGGCAAAATCACGGTAGACGCGATGACCGACGCCCACGATTGCGGCCTCGCCATCAACAAAACCATGGTTGAAGGACAGATGCAGGGCTCTTTAAGTATGGGCCTCGGCGAAGCCCTTTTTGAAGAGGTTAAATTTGATGAGAAAGGTAAACTGCTGACCTCTTCCATCGGTGAATACCGGCTCGCGACCGCACTCGATATGCCCAATATTGATACGATTGTCATCGAAAGCAATGAACCCAACGGCCCCTTCGGCGCCAAAGAGGTAGGTGAAGGTGCGATAATGCCCACCATCCCCGCCATCCTTAACGCGGTTTACGATGCTACCGGAGTCCGCATTACCGAACTGCCGCTGACTCCGGAACGGGTACTGCTGGCACTGAAAAAAGGGGCTGAGGCCGGAAAAACTGCGTGATCCAGAGATCTAAAACCGACCATCTAACCTAATTTCAACCCGGCAAAGGAGTTTGTAATAAACTCCTTTGCCGGGGTTGCAAATCAAAAGGAACTACGCACCTTACGCGTCAGGCGGCAAAACTCCACCTATTTCAACTGCTATTTTTCAAGACCTCCAAAAAAGCCAGGGTTAAAGGAGATGTTAAAGTCCTTTTGCAGAAAGCCACCTCTATTTTGATAGGTATTTTTCTATCTATGAAAATCTTTGTAATACTGCCCTCTTTTAACTCTTTCTCTATCAAGGGGGGGTACATTAAAGAAATTCCTTTGTTTTGGCTGACAAGTTTTTTGATAGTTTGAAGGTTGTCTGCTTCCGTAACTATATTAGGATTGATATTTTCCTCTTGAAAAATTTTCAATATATTCATCCGTGTTCCTGACCCTTCACCTTGTAGAATAAACTTTTCACCATCAAGTTTACTGATCGGAATTCTTTTTTTGTTGGCTAAGGGATGAAGGGGAGATACCGCAAAAATCATATCTTCTTCGGAAATGAATTCAGTCTGTATGTTAGGATTCTTTTCATAATGAGCAACGACAGCGAGATCGTAAGTAAAGTTTTCCAGTTCTTCCAGAATTTTTTTTGAAGAACCTTCGTGAATAATTATTTTGACTCCGGGAAAACTCTTTCTGAATATGGAAATATAGTGAGCTATAAAAAGATTTAGGGTTCTCGCAACCCCCAGATGTAATTCTCCCTTTTCCGCATTATTGATACCATTTAAGAAATTTTCACAGGTAAAAGCTGTTTTATACAATTCCCGCGCTAGGGGCAGAATTTTCTTCCCTGTATCTGTGAGACTCAACTCTCTATTTTTCGAATGAAACAGTTTGACACCGAACTGTTTTTCAAATGCCTTGATTTGCATACTTACAGCTGGCTGAGTAATGAAAAGCCGTTCTGCCGCTGTCCTATAGCTTTTTAATTCCGCCACATATAAAAATGTGATTATATGAGAAAGATTTATATGGAGTGCTCTCATTGTTTCTTCCATACCCATCAATACAGTATTTTAAAATATTCTTGCCAACGTCTGAAAACCATTTTTCAACTTTTGATACAAAGCAGTTATCACGCCACTAATCATAGTGTCAATATAATGTTATAATGTTCAAACCAGTGTCACCTTTGAAGAGATACAATATTTGATTGTGAGGGTGAAGTGGACTACGCATAGAGCCCGAAGATTAAATTGCGACCTGACACCCGACACTTCCCAAGACTAACAACCTTTCTAAAAATAAAAAGGAGAGAAGGTAATGGGAACAATCTATGACCAAATTTACAAGAAAGCAGAACCGTATCTTGATACACGCCAAAACGATATCCATATTCAAATATCTTACAATTTCGCAAAACGCTTACTAATCTGCTACTCCGGAGCTGATGAAGATATTGTTTTGCCGGCCATCCTGTTACATGACGTAGGCTGGAAGATGGTACCGGAGAACAAACAGTTG
>JAOZQE010000019.1:7715-26331 GCA_029932385.1 bacterium
TCTCGATTTGATATTCAACGGGACACCTATTTGGAGTGGATTACGCCCATGATTGACACTTGGTTTTTTACCCCTGAAGCCAAAATAATGGCCCGTAAAGCATTGTGCGAAGCCAAATTAGAGACCACAGCTCCCATAAGATAAAGTTATTACATTGTAGATTAAATATAACCTGTAATCACAGTGGAAGATTTTTGATCTTGACACTTGACCAAAATTAAGTGAATGAGAACTATATTTTTCCAGCAATCAATACAATGTTTTAAGATAATCTTATTAGCACATAAAAACTCCTTATTTGACTTTAATTGACATCTTAAAGTATTGACACTTAGTCTGCAAATAATCACCTAAATAGAAGGGGGCAAGAATGAATGAATATGATGGAATAATAATTGGCGGCGGGCCGAATGGGCTTACTGTTGCGGCCTATATGGCAAAAGCAGGTTTGAAAGTAGTTGTATTAGAACGAAGGTATGAAATTGGCGGCGGCTTGGCCACAGAGAACCTTACTCTCCCCGGACTTCTCATAGACAGTCATGCAATTTATCACATGATGGTTGAGTATGCCCCACCACTCAAAGATTTTGAGTTTGAAAAAAAATATGACTTAAAGTGGATATACCCGGAACTCCAGGTCGTAATGCCTTTTTTGGATGGCAGCCACCTGGCTCTCTACAGAGACCCACAAAAATCCTATGAATCAATCAAAAAATTCTCACAACACGATGCCGATGCCTTTATGGAGTTCCATAAAAAATCGGAAGAGGCCATGGACATTTTTCTCGCTCCGGCATCATATGTCAATGCTATGCCCAGCCTTGAACAGGCCGGCAAACTGGAGTCACATCCTATAACCAAATGGATTGATGGGTTGACAGGTTTTACTCCGAAGCAGATTGTAGACGACATGTTTGAAAACGACAAGGTTCGAACTCTGTTTCTCTATCTCGCCACCATGTGGGGACTTGACTATGATCTTGAAGGTTTAGGCTACCTTGTTCCTTTAATGATGAATCGGGGCTATCACTATCGCCTATGTGAAGGTGGATCACACCATCTGGCCCACCTTTTCGGAAAGTACATTTCCGAGAATAAAGGCCGGGTTATTTCTGGTTGCGTTATTGAAAAAATTGTTACCGAAGACGGAAAGGCCGTAGGCGTTGAACTGGAAGACGGTACCATAATCAAAGCTAACAAGTTTGTATGCAGCAGCATCAACCCCCACCAGACATTCTACGACCTGGTCGGCGAAGATCACCTGGAAGACGAACTGATTATCCGACTCAATCAATGGGAATACTCTAACGTCAGTTTTTTCACTACTCATATGGCAATGTATGATCCGCCTAAATTTACGGTTGCGGAAAAAAATCCTGAACTGGCCAATGCCTTGATTTATATTGTAGGCTATGAGTGTGAACAGGATCTGGTCGATCATTTTGAGGCTTCTAAGCGGGGCGAGTTACATGATGGTGGTTTCAACTGTTGCTTTCCATCTCTGCATGACCCGGTGCGGGTTAATCGTCACAAAGACAGTGCGATACAGCATATCGGCCTCATCTCTATGGAATGTGCTCCGTACGATCTGGCTGACGGTGGCCCCGAGCAGTGGAACCGGGTACGCCGTGACTATGCAGAACGTTGCAAAAAAACTCTAGCAAAATATGCTCCCAACATGCAGGACAACGTAGCTTGGGATTATATCGGAACCCCGCTTGATACCGAGAACAAATTTCCGGACATGCGGCAGGGGTGCTTTAAGCAGGGGGCTTATCTTCCCTTGCAAATGGGATTTTTCCGACCCAATGAATTTTGCAGCAGCCACTCTACGCCAATTAAAAATCTTTTCATGTGTGGCGCATGTACACACTCTGGCGGCATGATAACTTTTGGTCCTGGATACAATGCAGTTAATACTATTGCCGATGAGCTGGGCATAGAGAAATTCTGGACTGAACCGGAATTGGTCACGAAGGCCAAAGAGATGGGTCTGCTTTAAATCAATGTATAAACCTTGGGAGGTTAAGATATGTACGTAAGATCAACAGGACTGGGAAGAACTTTACTGCATGGCAGACTTGGAGAACTTGGCCCTACAACAATGGATCCCGCGACAGAGGAAGACTCAGATACCCAACCGGTAAGAATGGTTATGGTTATGGAAATACTGGAACCTGTCAACTGGAAAGTAAAAGCTTTTATGGAACCTCAAGACGTCCGCCGGTTAATCTGGTTGATATTACGTCCGTCAACAATATTATGCGGCCTGAAACTCCTGTTTTCCAAATCCCGTGCAGCCAACCTACACACGGTCAAAGATACCAAGGCAAAACCCGGCAATAAGCAGACAAAATCAGGGTCAGCACCGAGAAAAGGTGAAAGACCAAGGGCGAATGTAAAACTGAGCCCGGCGCAAATGGCAGCACGCAAAAAAAAACAGGCCCAAGAAGAAAAAAAAGCCGTTAATTTTTAAGGATACTTTTTTCAAAATATAAGTGGAGGGTAAATATTATGGCGGATGCTAGATATGATGCTGTTATAGTGGGGGGAGGACATCACGCAACAATTATTGCTTGTTACTTACAACGCGCTGGCCTCAAAACGGCCATGTTTGAAAGATGGCACGAAATGGGTGGAGGGGCATGTGGCGAAGAACTACCTTTACCGGGGTATATCCAGAATACTTGTGCTCATTTTACTCGCTTTTACGGAAATCCATCTTACACAGACTTTGATTTGCGAGAATTCGGACTGGTTTATACCTTCCCGAAATACGATGAAGCGTGGATTTTTCCGGATGATAAATATATTCTCGGCAAAGCCGTTAATGAAGTTGTAGATCCGGTTACGGGTAGAAGTGAGTTCTCAAGTGATAACGCGCAGTTCAATATAGATCAAATTGCCAAAATATCGAAACATGATTCAGGGGTTGCGGAAGAGGTTATTGAGAAATTCCAAGCCAAATGGAGAGCTGCATTTAGTAAGTATCGATATACAGGTCCTGAAGAATGGAATGGGAAAGATCCCCTGGAAGAACTTTATGATGACCCTAAAAATGGGATTGACCCTAAATATGCAACCATGACAGTTGGGGAAATCGCAGTTGACATGTTCGAAAGCCCCGAAATGCAGGTTTTTTACATGAGAGCCATGCAGACATCAAATGGTCTGATGCCTGAAGATGTTCCAGGTATCTATTGGCATATTCATGTTTTGGGTCTAGTATTATCCGTTGAACCCGCTGCGATTGTTTATGGCGGAACTCATACTATTACTCATGCCTTACTCAGGGCATTTCAGAGAGACGGAGGCAAATTTTTTGTCCTCAATGAGGTTTCAAAAATTCTCGTAGACGGTGGCAAGGCAACGGGTATCAAATTAAAAGATGGCTCTGAAATAAAAGCAGATATTGTTATCAGTGACCTCACAATCGATTTATCACTGGAACTACTGGGTGAAGACCACGTCCCCCGGGATATTTGGAGTACGATGCAAGGCCTGAAAAAGGATGGCTACGAAAGAACGCAGCTTTTCTGGGGTAATGTCGCCCTTATTGATGAACCAAAATATTCTTTAGATCCGGAACTGGGAATGGTTCCAAGATTATACTTTGGTGAGGCAGATGCAGATTATTATCTTAGTGGTCGCTACAAAAAAGAACGTTGGGAACTCGGTATTGCGAACAAGCTCTACCTACTGATTGCACCGGATTGTCAATGGGATCCGACTCGGGCTCCTGCCGGAAGATTTAACGCTCTAGTAGAAGAGTTTACTTGTCCCTGGAAAAACTTCTCTGAAAAAGATTGGCTGAAAATGAAGCGGGAGATGGTCGAGAGAACCTTGAAAGAGTGGCAGAAGTACGCTCCCAATGTGACAAAGGATAATTTCATTGAGGCTTTCCTTACGACACCGGACGATGTCGTAAACCGGAACCCGTGTATGCCTTCAGGAGGGTGGGGTTCCTTAGACGCTTATGCCAGCAGACTTGGAAGATTGCGGCCGATGCCTGAGTTATCCCAATACAGACTGCCGGTAAAAAATTATTACCTATGTTCCTCTGCTGCTCATTCAGCCCATGGCATCGGACGAGGCAGCAGTTACAATTGCTACAAAACTATCGCAAGAGATCTTAATCTTAATTATCGCCCCTGGGAATCAAGGTAAATGCCATAAGAAGTGAACTGGAGCAAAAAAGCTTAAGCACTGTTATCCTGCCATGACGGACAGTCCCCACACGGGGGTAATCCGTCATGGCGGGATAAAGAGAAACTGGAGGGGAAAATGGTTTGTAAAAATCGTGTTGCAATTGTAACTGGAGGAGGAAAAGGTTTAGGGCGTGCTTTTGCGATTAAACTTGCTGAAGAGGGGATAAAAGTACTGGTTGTAACCAGATCAGATATTGAAGGACTGAAAGAAACCGTTGCAATTATCAAGAAAAATGGTGGAGATGCGGTGTGGATGAAAGTGGATGTCACCAAACCGGAAGATGTGGAAGCTATGGCTGCAAAAGCAATCACTACATTTGGCGGCATAGACATTCTGATAAACAATGCCGCCTATTACTATGGCGTACAGAGAAAATCATTTATGGAAATCGACCCGCAAGAGTGGGATCGCATGATGGAAGTCAATGTCAAAGGCGCCTGGATGTGTATCAAAGCTGTTTTCCCGGCCATGCAGAAACAGGGCAAAGGAAAGATAGTCAATCTCGGTTCTGAGGTTTTTTTTACGGGATCACGTGGATTTGCCCATTATGTCAGTTCCAAGGGGGCAATAGTTGGCTTGACGCGGGCACTGGCAATTGAGCTTGGACCGCACAATATCTGTATAAATGTTGTCGCCCCAGGATTCACAGATACTGAAGCCAGTGCCACAATCGCTGATGTTGCGAAATATGACGTCAGCCGAACACCGTTGAATCGACTCGAAAGACCGGAGGATTTAACCGGGGTTGTCGCTTTTTTATGCTCTGATGCGTCCGATTTTATGACCGGACAGACTATGCTGGTAGATGGCGGGAGAGCAATGCATTAAAAATAAGAAAGTCTGTAAATATACTTTCTATTTCAGGACTATATTATTCAAGGAGAAGATGCTGTGAATTTAGATAAACTTATCTTTTGGTTTAATGAGACTGGTAAAGAGCATAATGATATTCTCGGGAAAAAGTGCGCAAATCTCGGAGAATCAACTCGAAGGGGTCTGCCAGTTCCTCCTGGATTTGCTATTTCCATCAATCTCTATAGAAAATTCCTGGTAGAAAGTGGTGCAGGAAAAGAGATGGAAAACTACATTGAAAGCCTGGGGAAACTGCAGAACAGAGAGATCGGTGTATACAGAGAGGCAGGAAAGACACTCCAGGAAATAATCCTGACAAAAGAGATCCCGCCAACCTTGAAAAAAGGTATCGTATCCCACTACAACGAGCTCTGTGAAAAAATAGGCATCCCTGAAATAGCTGTAGCTGTGAGATCGGCTGGGACTGAAAGCCGACCGGGAATGTTTAATACATACTTAAACATTAAAGGTGTGGAAAACATCTTACAAAAGGTCAAAGAGGTATGGGCCAGCGCCTACACTCCACGGGCGATTGCATTTCGCGCTAAAAAAGATATACCTGCCTTGAAGGACGAACTAGGCGTTGGTATCGTGAAGATGGTGAATGCAAAATCAGCCGGAATTGGATTTACGGTTGACCCAGTTACCGCAGATGATTCCAAAGTAATTGTTGAGGCAAACTGGGGATTGGGTGAAGGAGTAGTTAGCGGCATCGAAAGTGTCGACAGGTTTGTTATTGAGAAAGAGACTCACACTATCACGGAAAGAAGTGTCGGGAAAAAAGTTAAACGGGTGGTTATGAAAGAGAATGGAGCTGAATGGGAAGAGACTCCGAATGAACTGCAATCTACTTCCTGCCTTAATGATGATGAAATAATAGCCGTTGTTAATCTGGCAAAAAAGCTTGAAAATCTTATGGGGGTCGCTCAGGACATTGAATGGGCATTTGATGGAGATTTTTCTTTTCCTGACAACTTGTTTTTACTCCAGAATCGTCCCGCCAAAGTGGTTGCCAAAAAAACCGGCTCATCTACGGATCAACTAGCAGACAAACTGGTAGGCAGTTTAAAAGGCATGGATTTGTCCAAGACCAAGGATAAGATTAAAAATATAGAATTTAGATTTTAATCTGCCGCAGAGCGAACATTAGAACTTGATCTTAATCTTTTAACGTTACACTTAATGAGGGGGCAAGTATTATGGGAAATCCTAGTCAGTACGGTTTTTCGACACCGGAAGAAAGATGGAATAAATGGGAAGCCGAAGAAACAAAAAGCAATAGTGCTATCTGGGATATAGCTCCAGGATATGAGCTGATTCCCGAGATAGATTTACCGCTGTTCCATTCATTCTTTCTTGATGGAACCCACTCATCTCCTCCTGTAACCCCTCTGTATGGCTATCAATGGGTCAGAAATTGTGGAATCGGCAACAAGCTAGTCAATATCAAATTAAACCTGCCCACCTGCTATGGCTGGGAGTGGCGTTACAAAGAAGGTGGTCTTTATGTTGCATTTCTCGTCGTCAGAGACGAGGAGGAAAGAAAACAGAGAGAAATTAAATTCAAGGAAGCGCTTAAACCCTATATTGAAGACTTCAAGGGAATCTGGGACAAAGATAAAGAGACATTAAACGAGCTCTATGACGGCTTGAAAGCATTCAATCCTGACACTGCGACACCACACGATTATCTCAACCATATCTGGGAATTAGATACAGCTTACCGAAAAATGTGGGAGATCCATTTTTTTGGCATGCAAACATCTTACTCTGCCTGGATACTTCTTGAAGAAGAGTGCAAAAGACGTTTTGACATCAACGATCAGTCTCCGGAATTTCAAGATATGCTGAGGGGATTCGATAATGAAATGTATCAAATTGATAAAGAGGTCTGGCAACTAAGCAAACAAGCTGTGAAATTGGGTCTCGAAGCAATTTTCAAAGAAAATGACATTAAAGATGTCATGCCAAAACTGGAAGAAACTGACAATGGCCAAAAATGGTTGAAAGAATTTGATGATTTTCTGCAAATTCGTGGTTGGCGAATGGTACGGATGAATGATCTGGTTGATCCTTACTGGCTGGAAGACCCGACTATCCCTCTAAGAATCATGCAGAACCATATTTTGACAGGTTCAGCCGCTAGAGAGATATACATTCTGGATGAGAAACGCCAAGACATATCGGTTAAAAGAGAGAAAGCCGTAAAAAATATGCTCGATCGGCTACCGGAGCAAGAACGTGGATGGTTCATGGCCCTGATAAATCTGGCCCAAAATGCTACCAGTTACAGTGAAGAACACGATCTTTTCTGTGAGATGACGGTGCAGGCATTAATGCGCCGTGGATATCTGGCCATCGGTAAATGGCTCACTGATAATGGTGCGATTGACTGTCCTGAAGATGTGTTTATGATGAACCCGATGGAAATGGAGAGTGCCGTCCTTCTGCCTCACATGAATGATTGCCGATGGGTAACCAGGCGACGTCGTGCCGAATGGGAAGGCTGGGTTAAAAAGTTTGAGACCGAAGGTGAATTTCGACCTCCGGTTTATACAGATCGTCCCGGGGGCCTGCAAGAAGCTGTAGGTGAAGATATGCTACCCTCATTAGACCCTATTGCAATTAAAATTATCATTGGAGAATTTCCGGTTGACAACCCGGAAATCAATGCTGACATCAGAGGTATTTGCGGTTGTCCCGGAATCGCCGAAGGTACGGCAAGAGTGGTTATTAATTACGATGATCTAAACAAACTGCAACCGGGTGAAATCCTGGTGTGCCCGGGCACAGACCCCTCATGGACACCAGCATTCGGTATCGTTGCTGCAGTTATCGGAGACCGAGGAGGAACCCTTTCTCATACTGCAATTATTGGTCGTGAATATGGTGTTCCAACTATCATCAACAGCTTTGTCGCCTGCGAAAAGATTAAAACCGGCCAGAGAATAAAGGTTGATGCCATCAATGGGGCTATCTATATCCTTGACTAGAAAAAGATTTCCGGACATCTAAAAGTGAGTCTCTTTTTGCCTTCGTGTAAAAAGAGACTCACTGGTTTTCAGTATATCAACCAATGATGCAACATAAAAGGAGAGCAGATGTCTACGTTCACAGGAAGATTTCTTAAAGTTAACCTCTCTTCAGGCAACAGCAGTATCGGCGAAGTTACGACCGCTGATAAAAATTCATTTATTGGCGGAAGAGGGCTCGGCATCAATTATCTCTATAATAATCTGAAACCCGGAATTGATGCCTTAAGCCCATCAAACAAGCTTATTTTCGCCGCGGGGGTTCTCGGTGGAAGCGTCGCTCCCGGATTCTCGAGATGGATGGTAATTACGAAAAGCCCAAGCACGGGAACATATATGCGGTCCGTCTGCGGCGGCAATTTTGGCGCCGCTTTAAAAAATGAAAAGTATGAATACCTTGTCGTTGAGGGGAAATCTTCTTCTGCATCCTACATACTGATTGACGGAAAAGATGTAAAAGTAATGGATGCTTCCGATTTATGGGGTCTGGATACGGAAAAAACCCAGCAAAGGCTCCAGAAAATTTATGGCAGTAAAGCGCGAATAGCCTGTATCGGCCCCGCCGGAGAAAACCTAGTCCTTTTCTCGGCCATCGTCCATGAACAAAGAACTGCAGCCCGGGGCGGAGTTGGCGCTGTCATGGGTTCTAAAAATCTAAAAGCAGTTGTGGTGCTGGGAAAGGGTTCATCTCTGATCCCGGCAGATAAGACGAGCTTTTTTGACATCGTTAAAGCTCACAATCACATTTTAAAAGGACACGACAGAAGAAAAAAACTGACCCGTTTCGGAACAACATTCATGACCACAGGCATGGAGAAAAAGGGAATTTTCCCAGTTAAAAATTTTCAGGAGGGGTCATTGCCCGGCGTGGAGAGGATTTCCGGTGAAGCCCTTGAACTATTTAAAACCGGAGATTATGGTTGTTACGCTTGCACAACCCGGTGTGGAAATATTGTCAAAATCGGTGAGGGCGATTTTAAGGGAAGAGTTTGGGAAGGCCCCGAATATGAAACAATTTACGCATTTGGCGGTGAAATTTATAATACCGACCCCAATCTCATTTTCAACGCAAATCTCCTTTGTGACCTGTTGGGGCTGGATACCATCAGTACCGGAGCTACCATCGGTTTCGCTATGGAACTCTACGAGAAGGGAATTCTTACACAAAATGACGTTGATGGCATTGATCTCAGCTGGGGAAACGGAGATTCAATCTTAACCATAATCAGAAAGATTGCCAAAAAAGAGGGCATCGGGGAATTACTGGCCCAGGGTACCCAAAAAGCGGCCGAAGCCATAGGCAACGACGCCTTCCAATATGCCATGCATACAAAAGGTTTAGAACTCCCCGGCTATGAACCGCGGGCGGCAAAGGCGCATGGACTTGGCTATGCGGTATCAAATATCGGGGGAAGCCATATGTATGGCTATTGCCGGCAGGAAATCTCAGGCCGGCCAGAACCCATTGACCCTCTGTCCGATGAGGGGAAAGGCGGAGTCATTGCCTTAAGTCAGATAAACAAAGCCATTGAAGAAGTTCTTATACTATGCAACTTTGCCGATACGAATGTAACCGACCAATTAATAACCGATCTGCTGGTTGCCGGAACTGGAAATGACGATTTCAGAGATCCGGATTATCTAAACATTGTCGGGGAGAGAATTGTCTGCCTCGAACGCTGCTTCAACAATCGTGAGGGATTCGACCGAAAGAATGATTACCTACCGGACAGATTTCTCAAAGAGCCCTTAAAAAATGCCGGCCCGGCGACCGGAGAGTACTACAAAAAATACGATACACTCCTTGATGAGTACTACGCTGCGGCCGGATACGATAAAAATGGACGTCCGGAAAAAGCTGTCTTGAAAAAGCTTAGTCTTGAGAAGATAACTTCAGATCTATAAACGGATATTTTCAAAAGTGGCAAATCCAATTGACAATTATTTAGTTAGAACTGATGCTCTCCAACGTTTCCCTCAGAAAAATGATATATACAAAAGAGCCCACCGTCGGGATTCACCATTAGAGGAAGCTGCAGATCGTTACTATTATACATTACGAGATCCAACTACTCCCCATTGGAAAATTCCCGGCCGAACACTCAAGGATTATGCCTATGCTATGGGCTCTTACTATGTCGAGCGAAACTTCGCCAAGGGCCACTTAACCGGCAACTTTGGCCTGCTCAAGTGGGAAGAAGACTTCGCGGAGATGACCAAAGCTAACCGCATGGAGCCTATCCATAAATATGAGGTAAAAGACCCTACTGCGATGGCTGAGGATGTGAAGAAAGTAGCCAAAAAATTTGGTGCTTCTCAGACAGGCGTGTGCGAACTAAACCCGCTATGGGTTTACGCAAGCGGATACGATCCCGAAACCAATGAGGATTTTTCGATAAATATAGATTTCAGTGTCTACCAATATGCAATTGTTTTTGTGGTTGAGATGGACTATGAAGCAATGCAGACCTCTCCGAGTCATCTTGCATACGCGACGGCAGCGTATGCCTATTCAAGAGCAGCTTATGTGGCGGGACAACTAGCTCATTTCATTAGGACTTTGGGGTATAAAGCCATCCCAAGTGTCAATGATACAGCCTTAAATATTCCCTTGGCCTTAGACGCTGGATTAGGCCAACTGGGCAGGAACGGCCTTTTAATAACCCCTGAATACGGACCACGGGTAAGGTTAGGTAAAATCCTTACCAACTTGCCCTTGGGAATTGATAAACCCATCAGCTTTGGAGTGCCGGAATTTTGCAATATTTGTAAAAGGTGCGCTAAAAAGTGCCCTGGAGGGGCAATCATGACTGGGGAGTTAACCGATAAACCCCTTAACATATCGACCAACCCGGGGGTTTTCAAATGGCCTGTTAATGGCGAGAAATGCTTCCAATTCTGGGGCCACTCAGAGTTGGTCTGCTCTAACTGCATCAGGGTATGCCCGTTCAATAAACCCCGGGGCCGGATTCATGATGCCGCCAGATTTTTCATAAAAAACGCATCTTGGTTTGATCAGGTAATTGTTAAAGCCGATAAGTTGTTAGGCTATGGCAAAAAGACCGGAGCTGAAACATTTTGGGCAGATCGATGAAAACTGATCAAGCATAATTTTTTTCACGGAGGCTAGAATGAAGCTTCAACCACAATGTGCCATATGTCTTCTGCAATGGGTTTATGAAAGGGGGGCTGTTGCTGAAAATCACAATCGGCTCTTCCCCTCTGTAAAACAGATGCTTTCTACAGCTAGAGAGCAAGTTTCTCCAGAAGCAAACATTGCTTTTGTGTCTAACAAGCTGGTGGAATGTTTATGGGATACCAATGGTAGCCCTAGTTTCGAATACTATCGAAATTTGAAGAAAAAAAACAATGAGAATGCTGCCAAACTTTTAGAAAAAGCAAATAATTTCATACTCGAAGGTGACACAACTCAGGATCGACTATATAAATCTTGTTCCGTGGCTACAGCAGGTAACGTAGCCCCATTAGGAATGCCGACCAAAGGATTTAACTTTGATGAGGTAACAGATGTTCTGAATAAAAAGCTTAAAATAACATTAAAAGGCAATCTTTATAAAACTTTCAAAAAAGCCAGCAATGTTTTATACGTGACTGACAACGCTGGCGAAATTGGATTTGATTCTCTTCTAATTTCACAACTTAAAGATATGGGTTGCAGCGTGACCCTTCTAGTCAAGCAAGCTATGTTTTTTGAAGACGCGACAATGGAAGATGTTTATTTTTTTGGTTTGGATAAACTGGTAAACAAGGTCATAACTGTGAAAGGAATGTTTGTCCCCGAAGCGTCTTCTACATCGCCCGCTATGGACGCTTTTGAGAATGCCGATCTTATTATAGCTAAAGGAACAGGAAACTATGAGGCGTTACAAGGTGAAACAAAAGATAAACCAATTGTATTTATGCTCAAGATAAAATGTGCTCCGATAGCCAACAGCACTGGAATGGACGTGGGGCAGTTCATTATAGCCGCTGAAAATTAAAGAAAAAATATAGTTAAGTCAGAAAATTTAGACTTTCACTAAACAACTGGTCTGTGGTTAAAACCGGAGGCGGGAAAAAGCGCGTGACCTTGATATCTGCAACCAGCCACCTGATCTATTTCAACCAGGCAAAGGAGTTTATTATAAGTGCCTTTGCCGAAGTTGAAAACCAACTGGTACCGCTGCATCTTGTGCGCACGGTCGACTGGATATTGAAGCTTGAACCGCAGGCCGATGAGGCCCTGCTGATTGCCGGCGTAACCCACGATATTGAACGGGCTTTCCGGGAAGATCTTGTCTATCAGAAGATGTTCAGTTCCGAAAATGCTTTTCAGGATCGTGCCTTCCTCGATTATCATCAGCAGCGCAGTGCCAAAATCATTGCCGAGTTTCTCAAAACCTTAAACTGTCCGACCCCACTCTGCGACAAGGTATACCACCTGGTTGCCCATCACGAAACCGGTGGTGATCCGGAAACTGATCTCCTTAAAGACGCCGATAGTTTAAGCTTTTTCCAGACCAATGTTGATCTTTTTGTTACCGTCAAAACCAGAGAATCCAGCCCCGAAAAAGTTAAAAGTAAATTCGACTGGATGTTTGCCCGAATCTCCGACCCCACGGCCCGGGAAATCTGCCGACCACTCTACAATACCGCCTTGGACCGCCTGGCCTGCCTTGAAGAATAGCTGATATCTTGATGACAAGGGTTAAAATCTATGAATATCGCCATCTTTGATTTCGAAGGCACGCTGGTTGATTTTCAGTGGCAGCTTAAGGCCGCCATGGATGAGGTCTACCCGCTGATCGAAAAATATATTGTACCATGTAATCTTGATCAAGAGTTTATCAAGCAGGCCGATTACTGTCGACTTTACAACTATCTACAGCAGAATATCTCATCCCCCGACATCCGCCAGGAAATTATCAACAAAATTGATAAAGTCTTTGATTTTTTCGATGCCGATGCGGCTCTACGCTGGGAGCTCAATCCGGGAACCCACAATTTGCTGACAACTCTCAAAGAGGCCGACTGGGGCTTGAGTCTGGCTTCAAATGTCGGTCGAAAAGCTCTTAACCTGATGCTTAAGAAATTTTCGCTCACTGACTATTTTGATCTGACAATAAGCCGCAATGAAGTTGACCTCTTAAAACCTGAAATCGAAGGTCTTAATTTCATTAAATCATACTACCGGGAGAATTTGCTGGATATCGATCAAACCTGCATGGTGGGTGATAGTGTTACTGATATCGAAACTGCTCGCAATGCCGGAATCAATGTCGCTATTCTGGTTAACGGTGAGGATAAAACTGACCGGCTGCGGGCCCATAGGCCGGACTACCTGCTTGACAATCTATCTGATTTAGAGAAGATTTTCCTCTCCTAATGAAACCACGGCGGCAAGATCTGCAAGACTGTCAATAACCGCATCGGGCCGCGCTTTCTGTAACATCTGTCGGTTGTCGAATCCGGTCAGCACACCGACGGTTCCGGTACCTGCTGCCTGCCCCGCTTGAATATCAATCAACGTATCCCCGACATAGACACATTTTTCGACCGCAACCACCAGACGGCGGCAGCATTCGATCAAGGGATCGGCGGCCGGTTTTTTGCGCTCCGTATCATCGGCAGTAATAATCTCTGCAAACAACGGGAGTACCCCGGCTTCGGCCAGCGGGGTCAGCTTGGCCGGCATGTTCTGCAGCGGGGTCGATGTAACCACTGCCAATGGCAATCCCCGGGCGGCAATATGCTGCAACATCTCTGCGGCCCCGGGCAAAAGCTTCACCCGATTGGTGAACATCTTAGGAGCAAGCTCCCGGGCGATCACCCAGGCTTCATCTTTGAGCTTGATATTATTATCAAACATCTCACTGGGAAATAATTTCTCCCAAAGAAATGTGCCATTTTCATTTGCTTTGTTGATCTGCTCCGGCCCCACCTGGGGCAGATTCAATCTCTTAAGAACCGCCCCGACGATTTCGTAGTAGATTTCAATCGAGTCGATAATCGTTCCATCCAGGTCAAGCATGACCGCTTCGACCTCAAGTTTCTCCACCATGGCAACAAATCCTTCCGGATTGGATCCGGCATCTCCCATACGAAACCCTGAAACCAGATCACCATCACCTTTTGCCAAGGCCCGGCGCAGATTTACCGGAGCGATGATCTCAACAATATTTTCACCGTGAACCCTGACGCCTGCGTCTGGAAGAATCAACGCCGCAACAATTCCCTCGATCAGGACAGGAACCACTTTAGCCCCGCAGCCAACCCCGTCAGGAGGCAGCAGATCGACTATTTTAGCGGCCGGAAAAAATTCCGGCGCCACACCCTGACCGGATATAATTTCAAGATTCAGCGTCCCGGGAAAGGGGCGAAAACCCAGCTTCGCAAAACACTGCTCGACAACCCAGTCAAGCTGAGTAAAAAACGCGGCTTTGCCGGCACCGCTGACAATCCTGCCAATCAAATCCGGCTTGACGTTCATAAAAACATTACCCAGGCCCGCCGGCACTCAAAAAATCTTATCTTAAGTTCCATCAGCTCTATTTTTCAAACCATTTTGTTTTGTTGAAATCATCCGCTGAAACCGGCATATTTTTGATGTCACGAATAATTGATTTCAGTTTAATAACAAATGTATGTTCCGTACCTAAGGCAACCACTAACGAATGCAGCGCCCGGCCGACAGTGCGATCCAGATCATCATGAAATTCCGCCAGGACGTCATCCTCAAGATGACTATATCCCTGACAGATATTATCAATCCAAATACCTAAGGCCTGAAGATCAAAATCTTCGGCACTCCCTTTGCGGTAGACATAACCCTCAAGAGCACCGATAGATGCCGCAAACTGATAAATTTTGACATAAGTATGCATATTTCACCTCTCTTTTAAAGATACTGAAAGTTCTGCTGGACAATGTAATCTGGAAGTGTCTCGAAGAAGAGTTTCAGAAGGGTTGTATTTAACTTTTTTTACAATATTTTGCAAGTTTCCAATGCATAAAAAAACCGGCTCTTTTGAATCCAGTTTTTTTATTCACCCAGAGCCAGGCTCTCTTCAATAATTTTAGCCGCAAGCGGAGCTCCGCCACTAGTTTGAATGGATTGGCGAATACGTTCAGAGGCAATCCTGTATGAAGGGTTTTTCCATACCCGCATAAGCAATGAACGCAGACGCCTAGGGGTCACGCGTTTAGCTGGGAGTGTCTCTCCCGCCCCCGCCCAGGCAATTCGGGCAGCGATACCCGGCTGTTCGTTAGTGATGGGTATAGCTACCATTGGGGCCCCGACACTCAATGCATCAAGAGTCGTATTTAAGCCTGCATGAGTGATAACGAGGGCGGATCTGCGAATTAATTTAACTTGTGGAGCATAGGCCACAATAATCGGCCGGCCAGGTAATTTGCCCATATTTTGGGGCGCAAGTCCGCGCCCGGTGGTCATTACAAGCTGGACATCCAGTCCGGTGCAGGCTCTGGCAATCATGCGAAAAGTGGCAACGGCCCGATTTTGAAGAGTACCAAGTGATGCATAGATCAGCGGCCGACCATCAAGCTTACTCCAGGGAAACTCTACGGCCGTGTCGCCCTCAGGCCGCCGGATTGGGCCGACAAAGCGAAATTGCTGCGGTAACTCCTGCCGGGGAAATTCGAATGTAACCGGCTGCTGGCTGATTTGCACTCTGTTCGACCAGGTGTCAGCAATTTGAACTGGTACGATAAGGCCATGCCGGTGACGATATTCCTGGATTTGTTTCATGATCGGAGTGTAAAGTCGGTTGAGTCCGGCCCACCCAATTTTGTTTTGGAGTCGCGGCCACCAACCGTTGCGCGGTTGTCTGAAGCTAAAAAAAGGGGGGATTTCCGGCTCGGCATTCAGAATAAGAGCATTACACACGGTTGCAAATGGCAGGCCTAAATGGTCAGCCACGGTACCCCCGGCGAATGAGCTCTGATCAACGACCAGGGCCGTAACCCCGGCTTCTCGGACAAGGGACGGCCCGACCTGCAAGATCGCCTCGGTGGCTCGGGATAACAAAGCTGTAGTATGACTGAGTGCTGCCCGGCCGGAGAGAGTCCCGAGTTTTTGGATTCCAGCCTTATGTTCATCTGACGGAAATATGGCCCCTCCCAGTTGAACGACCTCAAATCCGGCGGCACTTACCGACAAGGGTGGAGCTCCCAACAAAAAAAAGGTGATACGATGCCCACGGCTGCGGATCGCATCGGCAAGCGCTATCATCGGGTTAAGATGTCCCGATGCATTTGGACTAAAGATGCCAACGTGAGCCATATTTTCACTCTGGATTTAGTTATTTGCTATTTGTTAACTGCTTTCAGCGCCTTAATTAACACTTCAGGTTTATGAATTGAGTTATAGATTGGAAGTACATCTTTTCCAGTTTCAAAGAGTCCATAAACAGCAGTTTGGGCACATCTTACCGAGTATTCTACGGTGAAGACGCACTCATTTGCTACTTCCGCAAACTGCCCCAGGAAAGCAAAATTTGTTGTTCCTTTGGGCAAAACATCCGGACGATCACCCTTTGCATATGGCATAAAAAGACTATCGATAAATGGCATGGCAACCGGTATACAGTTGACCTTTCCAGAATCGACAATAGGCTGCATCAAATTTTGAATCTTGAGTTGATACCAGAGTTCTTCAAGAATCTCCTCGCCATTACATTCAGACATTTTTTTCTTTATGTAATTGCCTTTTCTGTCAGGGTGTAAAGCATACCCCCAGAATATTTTTACATCTTCCGGCTGATTCGGAAAATGCGGCTGGCGAGCAATCACAATTGACATCAACCAGTTTGAATCCGTCATCGTCACCAAGCCACCGGTGCCGTCTACATTGCCGGAAAAACTCTCCATATAATCATGGAACTTACTGCTTTTGAGGGTTGCGGTAAATGAATACCATTTTTGCAGATCGATATTGTTACTGAACACCCCGGGATTACCAAAGGCTTTGTCGGTCCTGGCTATTTTCTCCCACAACATCCATGCGCCCGAAGTGGATTTATCCTTTAAAATTGGAGCTTTCGTCCATGAACCGTGAGCTGTGCTCTCAGTAATAGAGCCATTTGTCATAAACAGATAGTCATCTTTGCCGAGGACAATCTCATCTTCTTCTCCATTTTCATTGATAATATGGAGAACTGTGGCCGTTTTTTTATTGGCGGAAAGGTTGAATTCAATATCTATAACCTGGGTCTGCATGTCGAAATGGACACCTCTTTTTTGCAGGTGTCGTTGCAGCGGGATAACCACAGAGTGGTATTGGTTATATTTGGTCCGCATGATACCACCCAGTCTAGGAAGACCCTCTACCAGGTGGATAAAGCGTTTCATGTAGCGTCTCATTACTATCAGGCTACTCCATTTTTGAAAAGCAAACATCGTTGTCCAGAGCTGCCAATAATTGGTCTCAAAAAACTCCTGGTTAAACCAGTCTTCAATTCGTTTGTTTTCCAGTGAGCTTTCGGAACTAAATGTCAGTTTCAATAAATCCGCCTGATCTGTAAATGAGAGACCAAAAGATGAGAGGTCTATTTTCTCCCCATTTTTGAGTAAACGGGCTTGCGCATTAGATACAAATTGCTCACTAAATTTGAAGGATTCTTCTTTAACTGAAATATCAGGATCATCGTACGACGAAATACTGGACAACAAATCCCAATAACAGACAAAGTGCTCCTCATGCATTCTTCCACCGCGAATGATATATCCATTGTCTGGATCTCCGGTGCCGTCAAGAGCACCACCCGGGATATCATCCTGTTCTAATATGTGGATGTTTTCACCCGGCACGCCGGCATCTTTAATAAGATATGTTGCGCTTGCAAGTGAAGAGATACCGCTGCCAATAAGATATACTTTGAAATCTTTTGATGAACTGTTTTTTTTCATTTTCATATCCTCAACGGGCAAATCCGGAAGTAAAAAACGAATAAAAAAAAGGCCGGGCACCTTTTATTAGGCAACCCGACCGTCTTGTGTGAACAAAAGATTACTTTTCGCAAGACCCGTGGCTTTCCGACCCTACCTCACGACAGGTGTGGCTTTCTCTCTTGTATATTATATTATTAAGTATAACCGGTAAGCCGTAAATGTCAATAAAGGTAATCTAGTTAAAAAAACTACACGGGCGTGTGGTTAGAGTCATCTTGGAGATACATATAGCTATAAATAAAAGCTTGTCTTCGGACAATTTTAATGCTATCTTTCTTAGAATATCTATACGTATATATGTGATTATTTCTGAGCTTATTATTCACTCTGATAATTGAGGTTGCCAAGGGATCTATTCTGGGTTCCTTATCATTCATTTCATCAACTTCCTGTATTGTATAAATGCTTTTCCCGTACACCGTACTACTTGGCATTTCGATGACCATATTAGTTTTCATGCTTGTAATCTATAACTTGTAATCTATAAAAGGATATAATGATGCACAAAAAAACAAACGGACATTCTGTTCATATCATCCAGACAATAATCTTTT
>JAOZQE010000020.1:0-6704 GCA_029932385.1 bacterium
GACCGCGGGAAGCCGGAATCCGCATCAGGGCACTGCGGTTGCTGGCTGACCAGGCGACATAAACCGGAGCTTCATAACCGGGCACCAGGCGTTTGTAAGAGTTAACCAGCGGATTGGTAACCGCGGCAAACGCCCGGGCATTTTTATTGATGCCGGCGATATAATGGTAAGCGGTCTTGCTCAGTTCGAGCTCACCATCAGCATCATAGAAAACATTGTTGCCTTCGAGATCGAAAAGCGACTGATTGGTATGCATACCGGAGCCGTTAATACCAAAAACCGGTTTCGGCATGAAGGTCGCATGCAGACCGTAAGATTTGGCAATTGTTTTAACCACCCACTTAAAAGTTACGGTGTTATCGGCAGCAGTAACCGCATCGGCGTATTTGAAGTTGATCTCATGCTGACCTTCGGCCACCTCATGATGTGAAGCTTCGATCTCATAACCCATTTTCTCCAAAGTGTCGATGATCTCACGCCGACACTCAATACCATCATCTTCGGCATCAATACTGAAATAACCGGCATTATCATTGGTAACCGTTGTCGGCCCATATTCGTCCATCTCAAAAAGGAAAAATTCGCACTCAGTCCCGACATTCATGGTGAAACCCTGTTTCGCGGCAGCAGCCATCACTTTTTTCAGGTTAACCCGGGGGCAGCCGGCAAATGGAGTTTCGTCGTGTTTGTAGACATCACAAATAATTCTCGCCGTCGAGACACCCTCCTTATTCCGCCAGGGCATAACACAGAAGGTATCATAATCAGGAATCAGGTACATATCAGATTCCTGGATCCTGGCAAAACCATCAATCGAGGAGCCGTCGAACATCATCTTGCCATCAAGAGCTTTTTCCAACTGACTCAGCGGCATAGCGATATTTTTCATAATGCCGAAAATATCAACAAACTGCAGGCGAAAAAAACGAACATTTTCCTCTTTAACAATCTTTAAAATTTCTTCTCTAGTCATTCCATTACTCCTTTTATATATTTCAAGAAATTGGCTTCCGAACAGATTTCCACTAAATTGGATATCCGCCCTTAACCATAAGTTGACAAATTAATCAAGTTAAAGGGTTAAAAAAGGCTATTAAAGTTCAAATTCATCAATGTCATCATAAGAGAGTTTTTTTCGACCCAACATCGCAACAATTTTCCCGACAACAAACCCGCCTAAAGCAGCCACAACAATGGTAATACCGATACCGGTTATCTGACTGCCTTTATTCAGGCCATCGACAATAAAAATAGCCGACAACCCCCCTAAAAGTCCGGGCATACCGTGCAGATTCATGACCCCACAAGTATCGATACCTTTAAGCAGATTTTCGACTTTACTTTGTAAAACCGCAAAACCAAATGTCGAAAGTGCTCCGGCCAGAATACCGACAATAAAAGCCTGTGGAAAACTTGCCAGATCACAGACAGAACCAATCGCGACACCACCTGCCAGAGCGGCATTAGCAATATCTGCTGCGGAAATTTTTCCACGCAGGGAAATTGACGCAAAATAGGTGGCCAAGGTCGCCCCGGACAGTGCCAGAATGACATTGATTGCAGTGTGAGGCACAGCTTCGGGCGCAACCAAAGCGGCACAAAAACTGGGCCAGAACAACCAGAGAATCATACTCCCAAGCAAGGAAAAGCGGTCGCTGGTGAAATCTGCTTCAACCGGCAAATCGATCTCCTCTTTGGTCGTCATTGTCATTATCACTCCAAGCCCAAAGATGGCACCAAAAGCGTGAATAACAATTGAGCCACCAGTATCAACAAAGGCTCCAGAAGGTATCAGTCCAAAACCGTTACCAAGTAGAAGCCATTCATTAAAAACGTAACAGGGAATAAAGAGCAGGCCGAGAAAAATATACTGCCCCATTTTCAGCCGACCGAGCGGGGCTCCGGCACAGATCAAAAGACTTGCGGCGGCAAATTCTGCCAGGATAAGACTATCTATCTCCGAACCCGACCCCCCCAGAATACCCAGACTATCTTTCAAGATATAGAGAGGGATTGCAACACTTACCAGAAGATAGGTTGCAGTTACGGCAGAGCGGCCATACTTCTTGACAAACACCATCAGGAAGCCAAAACCTGCCAGGAGCATTGCCATAATATGGATTGCCCGATTATATTTCTGGACATCGACTACATGATCAAGTTCCGTGGCACCGGCGATACCGGCAAACAATAGCAAAAAAGCCACCGTCAAT
The DNA here is from genome assembly GCA_029932385.1 of bacterium. Lineage (GTDB taxonomy): Bacteria > Desulfobacterota > Anaeroferrophillalia > Anaeroferrophillales > Tharpellaceae > Tharpella. The sequence goes on from JAOZQE010000020.1 coordinate 2,214, forward strand.
AATATTTTTAGTGCCTTCGTTAGAGATGTGCTGGTTTGATTCATAAAAAGATATCCCTCTGATCTAGTTAAAAGTTTAATTCAGCCGACCAATTTGCCGACAAAAGATAGAATTAACGCGGGCTTTAAGCCCGCAAAAAGGTAACTTACTAAATCGCCTGATTGCCGCTCTCTTCAGTACGGATGCGGATACAACGCTTTAGCTCAGTGACAAAAATCTTGCCGTCGCCGATCCGGCCGCCGTCATGTTTGGCCGATTTCAGGATCGCTTCAATCGCGACATCAACAAACTCGTTATTGCAGGCAATGTCCATCCTGACCTTGGGAATCAGGTTCGGGATCACCTTCTGCCCTCGATAAAGCCGTTCGCTGGCATGCTGCTGATCCTGGTGCTGACCGTGGCCGGTAACCCGGCTCGTGGTAATCCGCGAAATTCCGGCGGCGACTAAAGCTTCCCTGACATCTTCAAGTTTATCCGGCTGAATTATCGCTGTTACAAGCTGCATATCTTATTCCCTTTTATATTTAACGATATCAATTCAAATTACTCAGGCCATAACCATGCTCTCCGTGAAGAGCGTGATCCATACCCGATTTCTCATCACTTTCCGAGAGCCTGAAACCTACGGTTTTATCAACCAGAACCACCAGGATACCGCTGACAACCACCGTGTAAAGAATCGTGGCCGCGACCGCCTTAAACTGCACTATGAACTGCTGCATCACACTCCAGCTGCCGCCGACATTTGCGGCCGCATCATGCATCCAGCTGTCGCGAATAAAGAAGACCAGAATCATGGCCCCTAAGATACCGGCCACCCCATGAATTCCGAAGGCGTCGAGACTGTCATCATAACCGAGCTTTTCTTTGAGAAAGAGGCCGAGGTAACAGACCAGAGAAGCCGCCATTCCCATAACAATCGCTCCGCCCGGCTTAACAACTCCTGCCGCCGGGGTAATCACCACAAGGCCGGATAAAATACCGCTGACAATCCCCAGAGTCGTGGCTTTGCCTAAATGAACCGCTTCAATAATCAACCAGGCCACCGCTCCCGCTGCCGCCGCCACCTGGGTCACAGTTAAGGCCCGGGCCGTATCAAGACCACTGGATACGGCACTTCCGGCATTAAAACCAAACCAGCCGACCCACAGTAATCCGGCTCCCATCAGGGTCATCACCAGATTATTGGGGTGCATTGCGGTTTTGGGATAACCCCGCCGGCAACCCAGATAAAAGGCCGCAACCAAGCCGCTGATACCGGCCGAAATATGAACTACGGTCCCACCGGCGAAATCGATCGCACCATCTGCACCCAGATTAAAAATCCAGCCGTCCGCAGCCCAGACCCAATGACAGAGAGGATTGTAAACCAAAATCGTCCAGATAGCAATATAGACACAATAGCCGCGAAAACTAACCCGTTCGGCAAAAGCTCCGGCAATCAGCGCCGGTGTAATAATTGCGAATTTTCCCTGAAACATGGCAAACACATATTCCGGCACGCCAGCATCAAGAATCACATCATCAATTCCCTGGAGCATAAAATAGTCCGGATTCCAGCCACACCAGCCACCGAGAATACTTTTACCGAATGACATCGAATAACCGAACACTACCCACAGCAATCCGATTATTCCCATCGCGGCAAAACTGTGCATCATCGTTCCTAAAACATTTTTGGTCCGCACCAGACCACCGTAAAACATTGCCAGTCCCGGTACCATCAGCAACACCAGTGCAGTTGAGGTCAACATCCAGGCGGTCGTGCCGGTATCGATCGCGGGCTGGCTTTCACCGGCCCAGATGGTTGCCGCCGGCAACAGCAACAAACCAACCGCCCCGGCTGCTGCCAACCAGCGATTATAACCTCTCGAACATCCAGCCTCTATATTTTCCATGATTATTCTCCATTCAATTTCATGATAAGCCGGAGTTATTGCAGAGGCTGTGCCAACCCAATTATTTTTCTTCAAAAACCCTATAATTTGAGTGCCTGATTGATTTTTAAGCCATCTCCATCGAATCCCAGCCAACCTTAAAAACAAAAAAGCGACACAAAAATGTATCGCTTTTTAAGATTAGCCGTTGGTTCACTACCGGGCAAAAAAACTACCTTGAGAAAATCACTGTATTTTCAACATGCTACAACTATTTATACAATATTGTCACAACTTCAAGGGAATATATCTACATTTTTGTATCAATAGAGTCAGCCCAATCTCCAAACGAACAACAGCCAACTAATGGGTATCTTGCGGCAGAGGAAGTGGGTGGTAACGCGGGCTTTAGCTAACTCAGTTTTCAAGAATAAGCCCTGGCACCAATTTAAATTCATTTACATTATTTGTTACAAATAATAACCGTTCAACCCTGAAGCAGGACTAAAGGCGGATATCACTCTCTTCTTGTTTGAAAATATATTTCAGGTCATAGAGTACGTGTTCGGATTTCCCTAAGGAGTGGAGAGTTTGGGCACCCATTTCAACAAATTGTCGATGGGCAACGGCGATGATAATGCCATCGTACGTGTTCTGAACCGGGTGTTCAATCGGAGTGATTTCGTATTCGTGTTGGGCTTCAGATTTGCTCACCCAGGGGTCGTAGACATCAACGGTGACACTGTATTCTTTGAGTTCGTCAACAATATCAACAACTCTGGTATTACGAAGATCGGGACAGTTCTCCTTAAAAGTCAGACCCATGACCAGAACTTTGGCGCTTTTTATATGGATGCCGCGTTTCATCATGGTTTTGAGAAGTTGGGATACGACATAAGCGCCCATGCCGTCGTTTAAGCGACGGCCGGCGAGGATGATCTCGGGATGGTAGCCGATGGCTTGGGCCTTATGGGTCAGGTAGTAGGGGTCGACACCGATGCAGTGACCGCCAACAAGGCCCGGACGAAAGGGGAGAAAATTCCATTTGGTACCGGCGGCTTCTAAAACGGCTTCGGTGTCTATATCCATTTTGTTGAATATCATGGCCAGCTCGTTGATAAGAGCAATATTGAGGTCGCGTTGGGTATTTTCGATGACTTTGGCGGCTTCCGCAACTTTGATACTGGCAGCTTTGTGAGTGCCGGCCGTGATGATTGTGTTGTAGAGGGCATCGACAATATCGGCGACTTCAGGGGTTGAACCTGAGGTTACTTTTTTAATCGTGGTCACCCGGTGTTGTCTGTCGCCAGGATTTATGCGCTCGGGGCTGTAGCCGCAGAAAAAATCCTGGTTAAAACGAAGGCCGGATATTTTTTCCAGGACCGGAACACACTCCTCTTCGGTGGCACCGGGGTAAACAGTCGATTCATAGATGACAATGTTACCCGGCTTCAGGGTTTTGGCAATGGTCTGGCTCGCTTTGAACAACGGGGTTAAATCGGGTTGATTATGCTCGTTTATCGGGGTTGGAACTGTAACTATATAAATTTGAGTGTCACTGAGATCCTGAACATTGCTAGTGAATTTAAGGTGGCTGGCATTGGCAAGCTCAGTGCCGGTTACTTCCCGGGTGGAATCATGACCGGATTGAAGTTGTTTAAGGCGGTCTTGGTTTATGTCGAAGCCTGAAATTGGAAAGTGTTTTCCGAATTCTACGGCTAGAGGCAGGCCGACATAACCAAGACCGATGATAGCGATCCGTAGATTTTTACTTTGAATATTATCTAGAGTGATTTTATTGCTCATTTTTGATCGTCCTGTCACTGCTTGCGGGTTTTTCTGGTTGATATTCGGGGATTAGTTGTTTCAGAGTTTTCTTGATGCCTTCGCCATCGAAGGCTTTGGCCTGTTCTCTCAAGATGCAGATCTGCTTACTGATTTCGGCGTAGGCTTCGCCGTTGCCGCGCAAGACCATGATTTTGTGGTGGTGCGTGGGAACGATGCCTTCGCCTTCGGTGATGAGCTCTTCGTAGAGTTTTTCGCCGGGCCGCAGGCCGATATATTTGATGGCTATTTCGGTGTCGGGTTCGCGACCGGCGAGGCGGATCAGGTCGCGGGCCATTTTGTCGATTTTGATCGGCTCGCCCATTTTCAGAATGAAGATTTCGCCGCCTTGACCCATCGCCCCGGCCTGGATGATGAGGCGGGCGGCCTCTTCGATCGACATGAAGTAGCGGGTGATCTCGGGGTCGGTGATGGTGATCGGCCCGCCAAGTTCAATCTGGCGTTTGAAGAGGGGGATGACCGAGCCGGAGGAACCTAAAACGTTGCCAAAACGGACCGCCTGAAAAATGGTGTTGTGAGTTTTTTTAGTGGGGATGGCATGAACCAGGGTGCCGTCCCATTTCTCTTTGGTGCAGGAGAGCATGATCATTTCAGTGAGACGTTTGGAAGCGCCCATTACGTTGGTCGGACGCACGGCCTTGTCGGTAGAGACTAAAACAAAACGTTCGACATTATGAATTATTGCGGCTTCGATCAAGCATTTGGAACCCTTGACATTGTTAAAAATCGCTTCCCAGGGATTGAGCTCAATCAGGGGAACATGTTTATA
>JAOZQE010000020.1:6804-26273 GCA_029932385.1 bacterium
CATTGTTAAAAATCGCTTCCCAGGGATTGAGCTCAATCAGGGGAACATGTTTATAAGCGGCGGCGTGAAAAATGATCGAAGGTTTATGGGTGCCAAGGATGGTGTTTAAGAGTTTGAAGTTCTGGATCTTGCCGAGAATCGGCCGACAGTTGGGAAAGTTGATATCGTGTTCAAGCTCCATCTGGATATTGTAAAGATTCTCTTCACCGGCATCGAAAAGGAGGAGTTGAACAGGTTTGTAGCGGACTATCTGGCGACAGAGTTCCGAACCGATTGAGCCGCCGGCACCGGTGACAAGCACTGTTTTACCGGTCAGGAAATCGCCGATTTCTTCCTGGTCAAGATGGATCTCTTCGCGACCGAGAAGGTCTCTATAGGAGACATCGCGCATCGATTTAATCGAGACGCGACCGTCGATCATTTCGCCGAGGCCCGGCAGAGTCTTGTATTCGAGTCGGGTCTCACGGCAGAGATCATTCAAACGTTTCATCTGCGACCCGGTGGGTGCGGAAATCGCGATCAGGATCTCTTCGGCTTTGACCCGGTAACAGTGACCTTTGATATCGTCAACCAGACCAAGAACCGGAATATCATGAATTTTGAGACCGATCTTGGCAGGATTGTCATCCACCAGGCCGACTACGGTATAAGGCAGGAGCGGATTACCCTTGATCTCCCTGATAATCTGCTCGGCGGCGTCACCGGCCCCAACCAGCAAAAGACGTTTTTTCTTTTCCAGCATCTCCGGCATTTTTTTCAGAAGAGAACGGGCATCGGAAATTTTCTGGTAGGTGAAACGGATCACCAGGCGATGACCGCCGATCATCATAAATGTGAGAATCGCATCTATCACAAAGACCGAACGGGAGTAACCCTGGAACCGATGCGCAAACAGGATCACGGCAACAATAATGAGCGTGCCTATCAGGGTTGCTTTGGTGACATTCAACAGATCATTAAGACTGGTATAACGCCACATACCGCGATAGAGACCGAAGCCGTAAAAAACCGGTATCTTGACAAGGATAATCAGGGGTAGAGCAGCAACAAACTGGTCAAAAGTGGGGCCGTAAAACCAACCCGGAAAACGCAGCAGATAAGCACAGTAATGGGCCAGAACTATCAGGGCAACATCTACCAGCAGGATGAGCCAGAAATTTTTATTCTTAATAAATCTATTAAAAAAATTAATCTGGCTGGAAATTGAATTAGGCATATCTTACAAACTCGTAATTCATGAGTATTTGGGTATGAAAAAGAAAGTAGTTTCCCTGATTTTACAGCCCGTCAAATAACATAAGTAATGAATAAAACTCAAGTTCTTTAATTGTCTTTTAACTGGGGACAAGCACCATTAAAAAGAAGGGCTAGTCGAAAGTGTAGGTCAGGTTTTTGACTTTAAAGTGGTGGCTCGGATCTTCACGCAGAAGCAGCGTCGTCGGGCCGTGAATTTTTAGCTCTCTACCATCCCGATAAAGGAGACTGGCGCGAAAATGTCCGGAGACATAAACCAGGTTGTTATCGATCCGCAGGGAGTGCGGCTTGATGGTGTATGAAACCTCTTTCAGGAGGCCGAAAAGTTTATGGTATTTGGAAGCTCTCTGTTTGAAAATAGTATCATTTTCTCTTGCATCATCAGCGAAGAACGCGGCGAATGCGTTAAAATTCAACATTTCATAGGTATCGGTATAGGCGGAAAGAAAGGTGTTAACCCGATCCCGCAGAGGCAAAACCACCGGAGTTGGCTTCTTGACTACGGCGACGGTTGCCACTTTAACCGGCTTCGGTACCGGTTTGGGTTTGGGAGCGGGGACAACAATCGGGGCCGGAGGAATTACGGCAGCAACTTTTACGGGAGCCGGCGGGACTGTTTTTTTGACTTTGTGGACTTTTGGCAATGGCGAAGTTGCGGCAGCAACTTTCACAGGTACTGGCGGCGGAGTTACGGCCGCGACTTGTACGGGTTTTTCAGGTTTTGCCTTTATCTCCGGAGCTGCGGGTACGGCTACCGGTACCGGCTGCGGCCGGGATTTGGCAACGGCAGTTCCGGAACTTTGGCCAAGGCTTTTCAACATGGCTTTATTGCGGTAGCTGCGGGTGGCTGAAAAGCTGACGATGAGAAGGCAGACGGCAATCGCTGTAATCAGGAAAAAAGCTTTACGTTTCTGTTGCCGCCGCTTCGAAATCCGCGGCCGGAACTCTTTCTGCCAGGGGATGTTCTCGGCATCTACACCCGCATTCAGGGTTTCTTGCGCCTGCGTGATCTTCTTGTAGGCCCGGCAGATGGCAATGAATTTTTCACTATTATCCTGATCACCGGAAGCGGCAGCGGCGCCGCTGTCGGGATGATAACGAAAACTGAGTTTATGATAAGCACTTTTAACTTCTGCGATGGAAGCCAGCGGGGTTAAATCGAGCAGGCTGTATTGTTCATCCTGAGCGAGTCCGGGCTGAAATATCGACAGCAGCCGCTCGCACTCTTTCTCCAAAACCTGTGGCAAAATGCGAAAATCACGGCATTTCTGCTCAAACCATGTCCGGGCCGCGGCATCCTGGATCTCCTTGAACTCAACTACTTTCTGACATGCGTGCAGCATACCGAAATTGTCGGCCACGAAAGCGATGAGATCCTCAGTCGAGGTACGGCGGGAAACTTTTTCAATAAGTCTGCCGATGTTTTCACGCTGCTGCTCAGTCATTTATCATCCCGTCGGCTCTGATTTTGAGATTGCTGATCCAGATATTACCGGTAATCCGGCAGTTTATATCGTTACTTTTATTACGTCGCAGCCGCACATAAACCTGCTGACATCCAGACGGCACGATAAACTTGAGGCTGAATCGGGTTGCGGTTTGGGCGGCGGCAAACATCGGGGTTCGGGCCCGGAGTTGCTTAGCATTAACTCCGACAACCTCAAAATAAGGACGCTGATCGGTAGTCAGCCCGTCACAACTGACTTCACCCGTCAGGGTATAAGCGGCATCTGAACTCGCCACCGGTTTATTTGTAACCGGGATAAAATACTGAATTAAATGATGATAGTTAACATTCTCACTGCCCGTAAAATGGAGATGAAAGGCGCTATTTTCATTTTTTGCTGGCGCACTCAATTTCCAGCTGCTGCCGGCCGCATTGCCAACCCGCCAGCCAAAAGCGGTTTGCAGCGGTGGAGCGGTAAAATTGCCATTGTAGAGGATGGAATCGGTTGCCAGTACCTCCTGCCAGATTCCGCGAGCACGCCTGAAATCACCCTGCTGCCGCAAAAGCTCGATAAAACGAAGCTTATAACGGAGCTCAAGTTCCTGACTGCCGCGCACCCCGGGCCAGTAGATGAGCGCCTGCTCCAAACGCTCAGGATGAAGCGAGAAACGAAAAAGATGGAGAAGATTGTGCGCCCCGATTTTTTCCAGACGGGTTTCGGCATCGGGCCAGAGGGATACGGCAAGATCAAGTGCCTGCTGCCGGTGTTGCGGAAGTTCGGCCACGGCATAGTCAAGATCCCGGGCCAGAATTTCACGCTCACCGAGCTGATAGGCAAGCATGGTTTTCTGCCAACGCCAATGGGAGACATCCACCATCAGGTCGTCGATATAGGTGAGAATCTTCCGGGCTGCGCTGCTCTTTCCTTGAGACAATTCAAGTTCGCTCAAGCTTATCCAGGCCGGGATATAGAGCGGATTAAGGGTTAAGGATCTCTGCAGCAGACGAAGAACTCTGTCGCTCCGGCCCTGCGAGAGGGATAAATTATGAGCGGCCGCGGTCAGGTATTCAGGGCTGATCTGCTGCTGCCAGAGGGTTGAATGCGGCCTTGGACGGCTGAATTTACTCTGTTCAAACAGAGCGATTTTCAACTGCAACAGGCCGCAGACAAGCAGAACCAGGAAAAAGGCCAAGCGGCTTATGTTGAACTGCGTAAGTTTCATAATCACTACGAAATTTCTTTTTGCTCACCATATTCATAGTTATAGGCGTAATACTTGTAGCCGCCGTAAGAGCCGTAGCCTTTTTTCTGACCGGTCTTGTTTATGATCGCGCCTAAAATATTACCCCCGATATTAAGCAGTGATTTGCGGAAGTGGCTGACACCTTCGCGCGGTGTATCTCCTTCAACCACGACTAAAATAGTACCATCAACCATATTTGCCATAACCATCAATTCGGCAAAACCCTGGTAAGGGGGACTGTCGATAACCACATGATCGTAGTATTTGCAGCAGACTTTAAGCAGTTCCCGCATGCGGCGAGAACTGACAAGTTCGGCCGGATTGGGCGGCAAAGGGCCGCTGCTGATGAAATGCAGACCGTCATAATCGGTTTTATGGATAACATCCTGGAGTTTTTCCAGACCGGTAAGCACGCTCGACAAACCCTTACTCCGATCTGCGGCATGGTAAACTTTATGGAGACTGGGTTTACGCAAATCGGCATCAATCAACAGACAATTCTTCCCGGAGGAGAGAAAAGAGAGCGCGATATTGCTCGAAATCGTACTTTTTCCGGCCCCGGGCAGGATAGAAGTGACAAGAATACTTTTCGGAGGAGTGCCGGAGGCCGAAAGATCAATCGATGTCATGGCCGTGCGGATGGACTCTGAAAACGAGATCCGAGGCTCGTTGAAATATTTGAGGCCCATGTTCTCAGCGGATAGATTCTTACCCTTAATAAAAGGCAGCAGGCCGAGAATCGGAATGTGATAGCGAAACGCAAGTTCATCCGGATTTTTGATCGTGTTATCCATATATTCGAGCAGGAAGGCGGCCCCGACCCCGGCAAAAAGACCCAGAATCAGACCCAGCATAAAATTGCGGGAAACCTGGGGTTTATAGGGGTACAACGGTATCCGGGCGGCATCGATGATCTGGATATTTGCAGCCGAGGCCCCAACTGTGGCTTCGATCTCTTTAGCCCGCTGCAGAAGACTCTCATAGATTGATTTATTGGTTTCGACCTCGCGCGCTAAAATCTTATACTGGGTCGCTTTTTCACCTAGGTTAATGGCTCTCAGTTTCTGCTCTTCAGCATTCTTCTCGAGATAGAGCTGAGTTTTCAAAGCCGTCTCATAATCATTTTTAATGGACGCGACAATCTTCTCTTTTTCCAACTCCATATGCACCAAAAGTTTATCCATGCGGGCTTTCAGTTGTCTCATTTTAGGATGTCCGGGCTTGAAAGTCGTACTCATATCTTCGTATTCCGACTCCAGCATACTATATTGCTGCTGCAGCTGCTGAACCAACTCATTATCGAGAATCTGGTTCAAGTTGCTGCTGTCGCCGCTAATTGCCTGTTGATAGATAGCCTCTTTCGAAAGCCGGACGGCCCGGGCCGTGGCCAGAGCCGCGTTGAGTTCCTCGAGCTGCTTCATGATCATGTTTGATTTAGGATCAAGTGAGACGATCCCGATCTTACGGGAGAATGCGGTAAGCTGTTTTTCCGAAGCCTCCAGTTTTATTTGTGAATCTTCTATCTTCAGAGCCAAAAATTTACTCGCATTTTTTGAGAGTTCCAAACGGCTGTCCATCTGCATATTGATAAATTCATGCAGCGTCGCATTAACAATTCGAGCTGCCAGCGCCGCATCCGGGGATGAAAAACTGACCTCTAAAAGTTCACTTTCACGTACCTGACTCACACTGAGACCACCCTTGAATTTACCCAGCAAACTGTTCTCCTGGATCCGGGCCTGAGCTTCCGCGCTTAATACCGGCTTCTCATCCTTGACATCCTTAAAGCGGATGAAATCCCGGACCATGGCGATCATCTCCTTGATCTGAGAAAAAATCCCGGCTTCCTTTTCCGCCTCTTCATCGTTGCTACCGGAGACCTTTTTGCCGCTGAAAACCGGATCTTCAGCCAAGTTTAAAGCCTTGATGACCCGGCCCGCGACCTGCTCGCTCTGCATCAGCTTGATCTGCGTCTTCTGAAAATCAATACTATAACTGTAACGCTCGCTCTCCAGGCCGGCAAAACTGGTCAGGTGTGCCTCCTGGTTGGAAACCTTGACCACGCTTGTGGCCATAAAAAGGGGCGTGCGGGTCAAAGTAAAGATGGCCACCGCCGAAAAGATGATCAATAAAAGTGAGATTACGGTCCATTTGCGACGGACGATAACATCGATATAATCCCGCAGGTGGATCTCCTCTTCCAAGGGCGGCAGAAGTTCACGGACTTCGGTCGAAGGGAGGTTGCGGGGATTTATCCGGGCTGCAGGATCAGGGTTGGCCAACGGGTAGCCGCCTTTATCTTCAATTTTCATATTGTCAAAATCGTCATCAATGGACATATATTTCTCTCTATAGACAGTCTTATAATTAACAGGTGTTCGGTTTCAGATCTCACCGTTGCCGTGCTCTGTGACACAAATAGCTTACTTTAAGCAAGGAGTTTTCCGGGATTAACCGCGGCAATCCGCCACAAAGTTTCCGGCGAGATAAGCTGTTGCAACTCGTTCCACTCCGATACGTCCGGCGGCCGGCGGCTGTGGGCGGAATGGGCATCGGAAGCGAGATAATCAACCACCTCCCACGCCAGCAACTGTTTTGCCATTTTTTGTGCTGCCGGGCCGAAGCGGCCTAACAAGCTGCCGCAATTAATCTGTACTGCAACCCCTGATCCATGAGCCCGACTCAGGATTTCCGGATGGAGTTGAAAATATTCGCACCGTTCCGGATGGGCCAGAATTACTTTTTTACCCTGTGCCATAAACTCGACCAGAGATTCTAGGGGGTTTAAACCTGAAATCTCAAAGGGCGGCTCCAGCAGATAGGTGCAGCTCCGGCCGCCTAAAGGAAGATAATCTCCCTGCGCAAGCCTTTTGCCCATATTTTTCTGGATCGCGATCTCCATGCCGGGGATAATCTCAAATTGGATTCCCTGATCGGATAAAGTTTTCTGGAGTTTGTCGATTAAAGCCAAAATCTTTTGCGGACGAACCGTCCAGATAGTTCCAGGGAGAAAATGAGGCGTGGCAATAACCTTTTTAATACCGACATCGGTATAGCAGCGCACCAGATCCAAGCATTGCGCCAGCTTTTTCGGGCCATCATCAAGACCGGGCAGGATGTGGCAGTGAATATCGATAAAATCAGCCAGTTCCATTTTTATTCAGTGACTTTTTTTGGTTTTTTATCAAGTTCCGCAGCCAGCAGGGCCAGCAGGGTGACACAGTAGACACAGTTGGCCGGCAACTGCCAGCCGAAATCGGTGAGGCCGTGGATAAAGAAACCGCAGATGCCGGCAAAAGCGGCGATACCGACAATCGCATCTCTTCGTTGTTGCAGGCGGCGGCAGTATGCCAGTAAACCACCTAAAAGGCAGCCGCAGAAGAGAAGCATCGCCGGCCAGCCGAGTTCAATCGCAAATTCCAGAAATTCATTATGGGCCCGCTCAAAGATGATGGATGCAGATCCGTTTTTCAGGTAGATCGGTGAAAGCTTGACATAGGATTCAAGACCAATTCCGGTCAGTGGATGGTCAAAAAGCATCGGCAGACTCATGCACCAAATAGAAAAACGACTTTCGGCGCCGGACTTAATATCGGTAAAACGCTGCAACAGATCACCGTAACCACCCAGCAGAGCCCCGTAGAAAACGAGGAAAATCATGAGCAGAAACAGCGCCTTGACTTTATTTCGGCGACTGAATGGCATCGTCACAGCAACCATCGCAGCGATACCCAGGAAAGCGATTATACCCCCGCGCGAGAGAGAGAAAAGAACCGCCAGAATTATCATGCCGGCGGCAAAGAGAAAGAGCGCCGGGGGACGTTTTTTGATATTCAAGGCCGCCATCGCCACTGCCAGGGGCCATCCCATATTAAGAAATGTGGCATATTGATTACGATAGATAATTGTCCCCCGGGCGACCCCGCCGGCACCCAGCGAACTCGGCAGCCAGAGGACACCGAGACTGCTGTTCATAACCTGGAGAAGGCCGTAAAGCGCTTCGAAAAAAGCGACCCCCACGATCACCGTAATCACCTGCAGAACAAATTCCGAATTGCGGCGGAGAAGTTTTCGGAGACTGAAAAAATAGAGCAGGAGTGCAAGATAGAAAAGACCCTGCTTGAAGGTCAGAAGGCCGCTGTAGCTGAGCGGAGCGAATTTGATTTGGGCCGCCGCCAGAGTATTGACGGCCGCAAGATTCCGAGCCCGCTCCGGTGAAAGCCAGTGCAACATCCCTAGAGGCAAAGGAATTGCAGTAAAAGCGATATAAAGCAGCAGCAGCACTATCGCCAGGAGCCAAAAATTATTTCTCCGGACGACAGGTTCTGAAATCGGCACCGGGGCCGGAACCTGTCTCTCCCGAGAAAAGCGACGCCGACGGCGGGTTGTTTTCAGGTTCGGGTTAGAGCCGACAAATAGCCACCAACCACCAGCCCCGAGCAGGATAAAGAGCGTGTAGAGCCCCTGGATAAAAGGGTGGGTCGCCCCGAAAATAAGCGGCATTGTCAGAAGCAGAAAAAGAACTGAACGCCGGGAAGCGTTCTCTAGCGGCAGGGTTGAGTCCAGAGTTGAGGGGCTCATCGGGACCATCTATTTTACAGGTGTTTTGTAATTGAAGCCGGTGCCCATAAAGCCGAGGCTGAAACCGGAGCCTGAGAAAAATGCACCCGTACCACTTATTTCGACAAAGACAATATCATTATCCTGAATATAAATCGTATCCCCCTGCCCCCCCTGCAGCTCACTGTAGTTCAGACGTATTATTTCTCGTTGTCCATTACTGACGTAGCGCACCAGTTTGATTTCATCCTCTTCCGCGTAATTAGTCAGGCCCCCGGCCAGAGCGATCGCTTCGGTAACGGTCAGACCACTCTTCACCGCATAGATACCGGGCTTGCGCACGGCACCATCGACAAAACAGTGCCCGGCTCTCGGAATGAAAAGTTCATCCCCTCCGAGAATAACAATGTTCAGATCCATGTTACCATCGCGCACCATAGCATCGAGATCAACCATATAATTTACAGTTTCGCCGGTTTCCGAATCTTCCCGGGAGATATAGGCGACCTCGCCCGCTTCCGGGGTAAGACCGCCGGCCATGGCGAGGACATCAAGCAGATGTTTCTTGTTCAGACAATCAAAACTGCCGGGATTATTCACCGCCCCGACAACCGTTATCTGACGACTGACATGTTCCTTTATGTAGACACTGACATGAGGATCATGAAGATATTTCTGACGCAGGATATCCTCTATTTTCTTTTCCGCTTCAACTGCCGTTAATCTAAAAACGTTGACAGCACCCAGCATCGGCAGGGTGACCGTGCCCCGAGAACTGACCCGGACTTCAGCATTCATATCCTTGTCTTCAAAGACCGTAACCCCAATCAGATCACCGGGTCCGAGACGATAATCAAGTGCTTCCGGGCTGCAAAGGGTCGCGGCGGAAAAGTACTTCCGGTGCAGACGTTCATCCTCTTTTGCCTGAGTCTCTTTGTACGTCCGCTGAAACTCTTCCACCGTGGTGGTTTCCTCAAACCGGATACTTGTGCAGCCAGCCAACAGGAAACCGGCGAGAAACAGCAGCAACAGAATGAAAAGAGAAAATTTATGTCGGGACAGAGTCATACGGGGTCTTCCTGTAAGGGAGAAAAATGTCTCGGAATAAGCTTATTTAAAGAAATCCGGTATTCATAAAAAAAGAGTTGCCGACATTGATGAGCCGACAACTCTTGAGATTTTACAAAGATCCGGTTTGACAACACCTCGAAAAAGTCTGACTTTTCAAGATATACTTGAATTACCTTATTATTGCGCCGGGCTGGCACGATGATGATTACTACCATGATCACGAGTTATGGCATAAACCGTGCCGCCAACAACCGCAGTCGCGATAACTACACCACCGGCAATTTGGCTACTGCTACCGGTCCACCAACCCGCCGGTTTCTTCTTTTTCTTCTTCTCCGCGTCAACCTGCACTGGGTTAGCGGCCGCCTTCTTCTCGACATCGGACATTGCCAAGATAATCTGCTCATCCGCTTTGACCGATTTGGCACCGTCGGCTGTGGCAAAGATCATCCGCCCTTCACGAACCGCGACCCGAGCCCCGGAATCATCCACCTGCATGTAGCCGCGAACGACCGGCTCACTACTTGCGTTAAAAATTACATCGGCAACACTGTAAGCCCCTTCGGGAGTATGAAAAATAATCTTTTTGGCACTGGAGGAGATAATAAATTCAACATGGCCGCGACGGACAAAGAGATTCAAGGTCTGATCATGATTCGCAATCGCCAGTTCCGCCTGATCTTCGGCAAGAATGGAAACGCCGCCCGATTTGATCATGCATTTGCCCTCACAAACCAACAGGGAACCCTCTTCAACCGGGTTGATACCGGAAAGATTACGGCTCAGTTTCCCGTTCTTGAAAACCGAAAGATTGCCTTCGGAAACAGCTCCGCCGGGAGCGGCAAAAGACGTTCCAAGCGTCGTAAGCAAAAAGAAACTCACCAGCACACCCAAATGAAAAAGACTTTTCTGCATTCCAATTTTTCCTCATCAATCGGCATGCCCCGACGACTGAAAGACCGGGACAACCGCAATTTACATAACCAATATGTTCACATATTCAAATAAAAAACCGGCAAAACCAATCGGATTTCCAAACTCCTACAGTTTGTACCCATACTCAAACTAGGCATAAAAGTCAAGTAATTATTGAAAATATACAAGCGTTACAATCACCGGCCCTGACAATTCTCCACGGCTCACACCTTGATGCCGCGGTATTTCTTGTAATCGATCTCGTGATTGACAACTTTATATTGAATTACGCGTTTACTCGTACCCAGCATTTTCGCGGCTTTGGTCTGGTTGCCCCGGGTCTTTTTCAAGGCTTCGACAATTAAGGTGGTCTCGTAGGCTTTAACCATGGCCTGAAAACTGGCCTCCCCAGCGACCCCGGAATCATTTTCCTCTCCGGCCGCGGCCAGCTGCAGCGAAGGCGGCAGCTGATAACCGTGGACAATGCCGTCGGTCGCCAGAATCATGGCCCTCTCGAGTGCGTTCTGCAGCTCCCGGACATTTCCCGGCCAGTGATAGGAGATCAACATATCGATGGCTGAGGAATCAATTCTGGAGACTTTGCAGCCCATCTCCTCACCCAGTTTCTGAACAAAAAAATCGGCCAGCAGGATAATATCGGCCCCGCGTTCGCGCAGCGGCGGCAGATGGATCGGAAAAACACTTAAACGATAAAAGAGATCCGAACGAAAACGGCCGGCGGCGACCTCTTTTTCAAGATCACGATTGCTGGCGATCACCACCCGGGCATCACTTTTAATGGTTTTACCGCCCCCGACCCGTTCAAATTCGCGCTCTTCCAGCACCCGCAGGAGCTTGACCTGAGAGAGGAGCGGCAATTCCCCGATCTCATCGAGAAAAATGGTTCCGCCACTGGCCAGTTCAAACTTACCGATGCGGTTCTCGATAGCCCCGGTAAAGGCCCCCTTCTGGTGGCCGAAGATTTCGCTCTCGACCAGATTTTCCGGAATCGCACCGCAGTCGAGGCGGACCATCGGTTTATCCCGGCGGGAACTGCGATAATGAACTTCACTGGCAACCAGCCCCTTGCCGGTCCCGGTTTCACCGGTGATCAGAACCGTAGTCATGGTCTGGGCCACCTGATCAATCTGTTCCGCGACCCGGCGCATTGAATTGGCATTACCGACCACGGTACCCATAGGCCCGTGCCGGCCGATCGCCTCTTTCAGGCGGGTATTTTCCTCCTGCACCCGGCGAACATGAACCCGCGGTGCCAGAAGATTGGCAACTACCTCTAAAAAAGCGAGTTCACCGGCAAGATCGGCCCCTTTGGCAGCGCGGTCAACCGAAAGCGCCCCGACAACCTGAGCCGCAAATTTTATCGGTACACAGAGAAAAGCTAAAGTTGAGCGATCGATTTTACTCCGGGCCCCGGAACGATCGAGAAAGAGCGACTCCTGATCAATACGCGGAATCGCGATCGGGCGACCGCTGGCGACGACGCGGCCGGTGATACCTTCACCGAGACGGTAGAAAACCGGCTCGGAAGTATCGGGAATACCGTAGGTAATATCGACGTGAATCTGCTCTAAATCGCGGCGGTAGAGTGAAATCATGCCGCGTTTCATGCCGGTTAAACGGGCGAGACAGACGAGGATCGCCTGCATGGTCTCCTGAAACTCGCCCTCACCGGCCAGAAGTTGGGCGATCTCGGCCAGAGACTTAAAATATATATGCTGGCTGTCAACCATAAGAAATCAATCCTCTTCTACCGCTGCGGCCGCCTCTTTCAAGGCCCGCTCCAGAGCCTTAAAATGCATGTCTGCGGCCAGGTGAATCGGACTTTTCCCCCAGAGTGGGTCCCAGCCGGAAGGATCAGCACTGCACTGAAACTGAACATCGAGACCATAACGGATTGCGACTTCATCAATCTCAAGACCGATAAGTTTTTCCAGGGCCCGCCAGGTTGCACCGCACGGGGCCCCACGCAAGACTTTAATCGATTGCAAGCGACCATCGGCAATCTCAACCTTAAGTTCCGGGGTGCCGTAACGTTTGCCATACTCTCCCAACCAGACCAGCCGGGGCAGAGAACATCATATCGGCGGAGTCGCGAGCCGGTCTGCTGACGGATATTGTTTCGCCGAGGCGACAAAAGGAATTTTCGCCTGGCGACAGCGTTGCAAAAGTTCGGCGGAGAGATCGGGATGGCGCAAAAAACCGAGTACCAGATCCGCTTTAAGCTCCGCCGGAAAATAATTTTCGGGCTCGTCGATCATTGCCGGAAGCGATGTATCGATCGAAATCACCTCCAGCTCAAAGCATCCCGGCGCATACTCTTCAATCCCGGCAATCTTCTTCTCGCCGCTACCCCGCTCCTGAAAAACCAAAATCCGCTGCAGCGAACCTTCAGTACATCTGTTTGCCATTCTGTGCCTACTCCCGTAACTGAAAAAGTTTGAACTTATTTTGATTCGCTTTTGTATCATGCTTGCGGGCCGATGGCAAAAGGTTATTGACATGTCTGTAAAAACAAGGCACAAAAGAGAACCGGAACCATAGAGAGGAGATATGAAATTGGCGCAATTTTTTCAGGATGATAAGCTTCGCCTGGGGCGGGTACGACAACAAGAGCTTTTCCCGCTCAATTTCGAGGGTGATTTTCACGCCTGACTGGCGGAGGACTTTAGTATTTGCTATGAAGAATAATAGATTTTTCAAACCATTTTTAGCCGCCGTTGTTTTTGGCTCGTTGCTGTTTTTATGCGGTTGCAGCGGCAGCCGGCAGGCGGTAGATAAACCGGACAAAGCACCTATTCCGGCGGCCGGCGAACAGCTGCCGGCCATGACCCTGACCGCCCCGGAAAATGCCTTAACCCGCACCTACCTGGGCTTGCAGAATGACGCGGGCCAAACTATAAGTCCGGGAGAGATCGGCGGAGATATTCTCCTGATCGAGATCTTCAGCATGTACTGCCCCTACTGTCAACACGAAGCCCCGACGGTCAATGAATTATACAGTCTGATTCAAAGCGACACAAAACTTGCCGCCCGGATCAAGATGATCGGCATCGGCATCGGCAATTCGGCCTTTGAAGTCGGAATTTTCCGGGATAAATACAGTGTCGCGTTCCCGCTTTTTGCCGACAGTGATTATACAATTTACAAGGATATCGGCCAGGTCCGGACACCTTTTTTCATCGCAATCCACAACCGGGGTGAAAAGAAAAATCAAATTTTTTATGCCAAACGCGGCAGTTTCGGCAACCCCGAAGATTTTTTACAGATATTGCTGGATCTTGCCGCTCGCTGAAAAAACCGGAAACCGGCCGGTATAAATCACGAAGCAAGAAAATTTATGGAATATTAGAAAACAGGAGGAGAGACAATGATCAGGAAACTAACTTTAACTATCGCGGCAATGATCGGTTTACTGTTACTGCAAGCCCCGCTTTTCGCAGCTTCCGGAAGCTTTAAGGAGATGATCTACGACCCCGGCATTTTACCCCCAATCGACAGCCTGCTTAAAGTAAAAGTCGGGGATACGGCTCCCGGGTTCACGCTGCCCGCAGTCTCCGGCAAGGTTATCAGTCTTCAGGATTACCGCGGCAAAAAGATTGTCGTCCTCTCTTTTATTCCGGCGGCCTGGACGCCGGTCTGCTCCGACCAATGGCCGGGTTACAATATTGTTGAGAGCATGTTCGCAAAGTACGACGCGACCCTTTTAGGACTCTCCGTCGATAACATTCCAACCCTCTTCTCCTGGACCGGCCAGATGGGAAAGCTCTGGTTTGAAGTTCTCTCCGACTTCTGGCCCCACGGTCAGACCGCCAACAGCTACGGCATCCTGCGCTCGACCGGAGTCTCTGAAAGATGCTTGGTAATTATTGATAAAAAAGGCATCATCCGCTACATCAACGTCAACGACATCAACCAGAGACCACCGCTGGAAACTTTAATCAAGGAACTGGAAAAAATCAGCGGCAAAAAATAGGCGGGTAACCGCATCATCTCAGACCCGGAACTGCCGGCAACTAGCCGGCAACTAACGGTAGCGGACGATATTGATCTGGCCGGAGGCCATCCACTGGTCAAATTTACGGCGCAGGAAGATCTTAAAGTGACGTCTCGTCACCGGCCAGAGCAGGAGAATACCGATGGCGTCGGTCAGAAAACCGGGTGTCAGCAGAACCATACCGGCGACAAATATCAAGCCCGCGTCAATCATCTCTTCGGCCGGGGTCTCGCCCTGGGCCAGACTCTGACGAATCCGGAACATGGTTTCCGCCCCCTGCCAACGGGCCAGACCGGCCCCGACAACCCCGGTTAAGATGACCACCAGAAATGTGTTGAAGATGCCAATGGCACCGCCTAAACGGATAAAAAGAAAAATCTCCAGGGCCGGAACCAGGGTAAAAGCAAGAAAAAGTTTTAACATTTTTTGTCCTGTAACGTGAAAATAGTGTGATCAGAAGTTTGTTGGGTACCCCTGTTATTATCAGTATAGTGCATATCTCCAGGTAAAATGTCAAGGGATGAAGGCGTTAAAACTTTTGTCATGCCGTTCGTTTAACAATTGACCCGGAAGATCGGGTAATTTCCCAGATGGATCGTCCTGAAAAAAATATCCGTAATAAAAAACTTGATTTTTGGAAAACAAACTAATATAATCAAGTTTGGACTTTAATATACAGGATTTTGTAGACACAGACAACCGGACAACTTCAGGAGTAGAGTAAAATGTGGGAATACACAAGCAAGGTGAAAGAGCATTTTTTAAACCCCAGCAATGTCGGGGAAATTGAAAATCCGGATGGAATCGGCGATGTCGGTTCACTCTCCTGCGGTGACGCATTGCGACTGACCTTCAAACTCGATGAGAATGAGAAGATTATCGACGCCAAAGTCAAGACCTTCGGCTGTGCCAGCGCCATCGCTTCAGGCTCGGCCCTGACCGAGATGATGATCGGCAAAACCGTGGCCGAAGCCGAAGAGATCTCAAACCAGCAGATTGCCGACTATCTCGGCGGCCTGCCGAAAGAGAAAATGCACTGTTCGGTCATGGGCCAGGAAGCCCTGGAGAAGGCGATCGCCTGTTATCGCGGCACTACGATTGAAGAAAAAGAGGGTGAGCTGGTCTGTGAATGTTTCGGGGTCACCGATCTTGAAATTATCCGGGCGGTACAGGAGAACAACCTCAAAACCATTGAAGAGGTTACCAACTTCACCAAAGCCGGCGGCGGTTGCGAACGCTGCCATGGTGATATTACCAAGATTCTGCTTGAAGTCCAGCATCAGCCCCAGCCGGAGGAAGAGAAGAAACCGCAGCTTTCCAACATCCAGAAGATGCGCCTGATCGAAGAGACGATTGAACGGGAGATCCGGCCTTCACTTCAGCTCGACGGCGGCGACATTGAGTTGATCGATATTATCGGCAACCGGGTTATCGTTGCCACCCGCGGGGCCTGTTCAGCCTGCAAATCGGCCCCGATCACGTTGAAAAATCTGGTTGAGGCAAAATTGCGTGAGTTTGTCTCCCCGGATCTGGTGGTTGAGGAGGTTTCCAAATGAAACCGGTTTATGTCGACAACAACGCGACGACCCGGGTCGCACCCGAGGTTTTCGCGGCGATGGAGCCCTACTTCTGCGAGATGTACGGCAACCCCTCAAGCATGCATTCGGTCGGCGGCACGATCGGGCCGAAACTGAAAGCCGCCCGCAAACAGGTGGCTGATTTAATCGGAGCCCAGCCGGATGAGATTATCTTCACCAGCTGCGGCACCGAGTCCGACAATACCGCTGTCCACGCGGCCCTGACCGCGGATCCGGCCCGACGGCATATCGTCACCAGCCGGGTCGAACATCCGGCGATCGGATCCTTGGCGGGGTCTTTAAGCAAACAGGGCTATCGGATAACCGAAATTCCGGTAGATGGTGACGGCTGCCTCGATATGAAACTTCTCGAAGAGAGCCTGACTCCGGACACGGCCCTTACTTCAATAATGTGGGCCAATAATGAAACCGGAGTTATCTTTCCAGTCGAAAAAATCGCCGCCATGTGCCGCCAGCGGGGCATCACTTTTCATACCGACGCAGTCCAGGCAGTGGGTAAAATCCCGATCAATTTGGCCTTAAGCCATATCGATATGCTTTCTCTTTCGGGCCACAAACTCCACGCCCCGAAAGGAGTCGGCGCCCTCTACGTTCGCAAAGGTACCAAATTCTCGCCTTTTATGATTGGCGGCCACCAGGAGAAGGGGCGCCGGGCCGGAACTGAAAATGTCCCCGGCATTATCGCTCTGGGTAAAGCCTGTGAATTAGCTGGAGCCAACCTTGAAAAAGAGAACACCATCGTCAAATCTCTGCGTGACCGGCTCGAAAGCGAATTGATCCGGCTGATTCCCGAAGCCAAAGTCAACGGCACCGTCAAGGCCCGAACTCCGAATACCAGCAACATCAGTTTTGCCAATATTGAGGGCGAGAGTATTCTCCTGATGCTCAATGAATTCGGCATCTGCGCCTCATCCGGTTCGGCCTGCACCTCGGGCTCGCTCGAGCCCTCACATGTGATGCGGGCGATGGGTGTACCTTTCACCATGGCCCACGGCTCAATCCGGTTCAGCTTGAGTATCTACAATACTGAAGAGGATATCGAGAGGATCATCAAAGAGCTGCCGCCGATTGTCAAACGGCTGCGGGAATTATCACCCTTTACATAAGGGGGCCGCTCAATTGATGAAACTGCCAATTTATTTAGGTGCGACAGCAGCTGCGATCACAGTTCTGGGAATCGGTCTGGCCTCAATAAGCCAGCCGATTTCGGCTCCGGCAGCAGGTTTTCTCGGCTGGGCTGTCAGTCCCTATCTCGGCCTTATGCTGTTGACAAGGACAGCCCGGCAGAAAGTTTCGATCATTACGATCGCCATTCTGACCGCAGCCATTGCCGGTTTCGGCATCTGGATATATGTTGATAGCATGTTCATACACAACGATGCGCAAAGCGCCCTGGTTTTCGCAGTTGTTCCATTATGGCAATGGGCACTAATATTGATTGTCATCCTGTTGCTCTTTTTTAACAATCTAAGAAATAATTTCAAACGGAGAAAACAATGAAAGTTAAGCACTTATTACTTCTCGCCCTGACCCTTTCCCTTTTCCTGATCCTTTCCGGCTGCGTATCCCAGAGAGACACCATGGTACAACAGGGTTATCCCCTCTCATACGCCGACGGTTTTGAAGACGGCTGTCACAGCGGCAAAAAGGCCGGCGGCAGCATGTTCGACCAGTTCAAAAAAGATGTCCGGCGGTTTCAGGCCGACCCCCAATACGCACAGGGATGGTCGGACGGCTTTCGCCAGTGTGAAACCGAACAGGAAGCCCTGGAGAGACAGACTCGCATGAGCATCGAGCAACAGCGCCTGACCGAGGAGAGAAAACATGACAAGTGGGAAGAAAAACGCCACCTCGAAAGAGAGGCTCTCAAAGGAATTGATACCCGAGGTCTGGAAAACCTTAAGTAAACGGCCGCGTTCAATCTGGGGTTGAAAGAGCAATCGACCCCTTCTTTTTCTGACCCCTTCTTTTTCTTGTTTTCGGTCTTTGCCGCCATAGAGCAGACTGCCCCCAAGGAAAGATCAAAATCTTGACAAAAACTCGCAACCCTTGAAATACCCCTTAACACGCAACAATGCGCAATAAACCCCACTTTAATGTTGCGCATTGTTGCGCATTGCTGTATTGTGAACTGAAATCGAACATAACTGAGAATACAATGGAGTGAATTTATGCTCTCTTTTGCTCTGACGTCCAGGCTCGAAAAAGAACTCATCAACCTGCAAAGCAAATTTACTACAGAGTGGCACAACCTGGAGAATCTTAGCGTCGATGAAACCAACTACCTCCAACATCAAGCCCTGATCAGCACCATTGGCGCTTCCACCCGCATCGAAAACGCAGTCCTGACAGATCAGGAAATTGAATGGGTCGATACAACTTTAAATAAGGATGGGAAACCAACTTCCTTTGCAACGGAAAAAAGTTATATTATCGATAAACTCTCTAAAGACAGAGAGAGAAGCATCGAAGAAGTTGCCGGCTGCCGGGAGATGTTGACAACTATTTATCAACAGTTCCCCGATTTTTCCCCTTTGACCGAGACCCACATCCGGGGACTACATTACCAGTTGCTCCAGTACTATTCACCAGCCTCTCGATATATCGGCAACTATAAAACATCACCAAACAAGGTCATATCCATAAACCATAAAACCGGACAAACACATACAGTTTTGAATCCGGCCGCCCCCGGCATGATCACCGAGACCGCAATGACTGATCTCGTCTCCTGGTATAATAAAACTGTTCCGGAATCTCCCTGGTCACTATTGGTGGCGATTGAATTTGTCTTCAGGTTCCTGGCGATTCACCCGTTTCAAGATGGTAATGGCCGGCTAGGTCGAGGCCTTTTTCTTTTGGCGTTACTCCACTCTGATAATCTTTCATTGCGCAGCATTACACCTCTCATCGCCATTGATCGGCAAATTGAAAAAAAAAGGGCGCTGTATTACACCGTCCTTCACCAATGTTCAAATGGAAATTTCGCCTCTGACTCGACGAAGTATGACTATTTTCCCATTGTCCGTTTTCTAACCAAAGTAGTTGATGAAGCTCTTATAGATATTGAAGTTTACCGGACTAGATATGCAAATTTTACTAATCTTTCTGAATCTGCACTGGTTGTGCTGAAAAACTTCAAGGCCAGTCCCGAGAGAAGACTGAAAGTTGCGGAACTTGAAAAAGCCTCTTCTCTTCCCCGCCGAACAATCCAATATACCCTCAAAACACTAACTCAAAAAGGATTCCTGCAACGGCTGGGCGGTGGGGCCGGCAGTCGCTATCAATTGATCTTTTAGATTTAAACGGAAAAAAGGGGGTCAGGGTAGGATGATTTTGTTCACCCCGCAAATATAACTATAGTG
>JAOZQE010000021.1:0-5716 GCA_029932385.1 bacterium
CATCATTATTGAGGTGAGAGATGAGAATTAATGCATTAGAGAGCAGTATAGCTGAACATCAGCCGCTGCCGGATAAAATTGCCAACTTTGTTCGTGAAGCTATTATTGTCGGCAAACTAAAACCTGGGGAGAAGGTCTCCGAGGCGAAACTGGCCGAAGAGTTGCATATCAGTCGGACTCCGATCCGGGAAGCTATTCGAATGCTTGAGAGTGAGGGTTTTGTCTCCATTATTCCCCGCCGGGGAACCATTGTCAGTGAGTTTTCACTTGAGGATCTCTACGAGTATTTTCAGATAAAAGCCTGCCTTGAGGCTTTCGCTGCTGCCAGTGTGGTTGATTTGTTGACGGATCGTGATTTAAGTAAGCTGAAACGTTTGAATGAAGAAGAGATGAACGTGATTAAGGTGGGCGATTTTTCTCAATATCTTCGCATTCATGAAGATTTTCATCAGACTTTTTTGACGCGTACCGGTAACCGCAAGCTGGCATTATTAATGCAGCAGCTGGGCTTTCATATCCGCCGGCTGGAAAAGATTTTTAATGATCATCCTGAAATTTTTATTACCTGTTCCGAGACACATGGTAATCTGATTTCAGCTTTTGAATCACGCGATCCCAAACGCGTGCGTGAGATTGTGGAGCAGAATATTCTGAATATTGCTGAGAATATCAGACAGTATGAGGACAATCTCCAGGGTAATGGCGCAACCTGAGTTACTGGTGCCGGCAGGCAATTGGGAAAAGCTTCAGATTGCAATTGCCTATGGTGCCGATGCGGTTTATTTCGGCGGGCACCAGTTCAGTCTGCGCCGCCGGGCCGGGAACTTCTCACTGGATGAGATAGCAGCGGCCATTTCATATTGTCACAAGCATGATGTTAAAGCCTACCTGACTCTTAATCTCCTGCCCTACAACCATGATTTCCAGGCTTTAAATGAATTTTTAGCCAAGCTTAAATCTTTGCCTCCCGATGCTTTAATTGTCGGTGACCCCGGGGTTGTCGCCCTGTGTCGGAAAATTCTTCCCGAAGTTCCTCTTCATCTCAGCACTCAAGCCAACACCTTAAATCTGCATGCGGCTCAATTCTGGTACGATCAAGGTATCAGCCGGGTCAATCTGGCACGTGAATTATCGCTGCCGGATATTGAGCAAATTGTATCTCAAGTTCCCGGTTTGGAGTGCGAGGTTTTTGTCCACGGAGCAATGTGTATGGCCTATTCTGGGCGCTGCCTGTTAAGTGCTGCACTAACTGGTCGTCACGCCAACCGGGGGGATTGCGCCCAACCCTGCCGCTGGCGCTATGCCCTGCAGGAGGAGACCCGGCCGGGAGAATTCATGGCGATTGAAGAAGATGAACGGGGTAGCTATATCTTCAATGCCAGAGATCTGTGCCTGCTGGCACGCCTGCCGGAATTAAAGGCTGCCGGTCTTTGCTCTTTCAAGATCGAAGGCCGGATGAAAAGTGCTTATTATGTTGCGGTTGTCACCCGGGTCTACCGCCAGGCACTTGACCAGCTGCAAAATTCTGATCAAACATCGTTTACTCCAGATCAGATTAAAACATGGAAAAATGAATTGACCCGGGTCAGTCATCGGCATTATACAGAAGGATTTCTTGATTTATCCACCGCAACCGCCAGTTTAGAGTCACAGAATCTGCAGTATCCTGAAAGTTCTGCATATCTGCGCGGATATCACTTTTGTGCCCTAGTCTCTGAAGTACTTGAGATCGATCCGGATGAGGACAGCAGTCTGGTTATTCTTAGCGTGAAAGATCGACTGACTCTGGGAGCAGAGGTTGAGGTTGTTACTACTGATATGAAAGATTTTATGACTACTATCCTGTTACTGGAAAAAGAGGATGGTAAGCAGGTCGCGGAGGTTCATCCCGGAACAGTAGCTCGAGTCCGCTGCCGGGGATTATTATTTCAAGACAATATTTTGCGGCGGCCGGTTGCCGGATAACTTAGAGATAATTAATTATAAATTTACAGTCAGTTGTAAGTGATTTCCAAAAGGTTTTAGGAATGCAAAATAGTCCAGTAAGAGACGATATAAATAGAACTGGAAGCGATACTGTAATCTCTGCCACTGTGGAAATTTTGATTCAAAACCGGCTTGAGAGTTGTGACAGAGGGATCTTTATCGGCAATAAATGTCGTTTATATCCAAGAAACAGGATTGTTCTCGGCGATATGCAACTTAATCCCAATGCGAATTTTATTTTAGGGGATCATGTAAAAATAAATGCTGGCGGCTATTTTTCCGGTGAAGGAGGACTGGAAATAGGTGATTACGTACTTATAGGGCCTAATGTCTGTATTCTAAGTGCGGGTCATGAATATGCGGATACCGGAAGATATATCATGGAACAACCCCTGACTTACGGGCAGATTCAGATTGAAGATGATGTGTGGATCGGAGCTTCATCTGTCATTTTACCTGGAGTTAAAATTAAGCAGGGTGCGGTTATCGGGGCGGGTTCTGTAATCTGTAAAGACGTACCTGCATATGCGGTCGTTGTCGGCAACCCCGGCAGGATCATCAGATATCGAGACCAGTGTCAAAAAGAGAGTACCTTAAAAGTTATTTGCCTGCATTACGGACGACTAATATTACAAGTTTTAAGAGGTTTTTTTGCAAAACAGTAACAGAATTTTTTATCTTTTTGTACCCACCCTGGTTTTTATCTTTATTTTTCTCTGCATTGTCGGTTATGTCGGAGTTTTTGAAGATGCCTTTATCTCTTTTCGATACGCTAATAATCTGGCTACGGGACAAGGGTTGGTTTTTAATACCGGAGAGTATGTCTGGGGATACTCAAATTTTTTATGGACTGTTCTCCTGGCCCTAGGCATTACCTGTGGTTTTTCAATCGTCGCCTTCGCTAAATATCTTGGGGTTCTGGCCGCGCTTCTTATCATTGTTGCACTTTTTTATTGGTTACTGAAACGAAGCAGCAATAATAATTTCTATCTTGCTTTCGCGAGCTCTTTTTTTCTGGTCACGAGCACTCATTTTTTAATAGCTTCTCAAAATGGTCTTGAGACCGTTTTTTTTACCCTTCTGATTTTTCTCGGTATTCTATTCCTTATCGACGCAGTCGCTGCAGGCAAAAATTATCCTTGGTACGCTGTCTGTTTTCTTCTGGCCTCCATGACCCGGCCCGAAGGTCCTTTATTTATGGTCATTGCCGGTCTTATTGAAGTTTTTCTTTTTATCCGTGTCAGAAAAAAAATAACTCTCCAGCGTCTGGGTTTGTCGGCTTTGATTTTTACCGGCGGTTATGTTGTCTACATTTTGTTTATGTATGTATACTACGGGGCTTTACTGCCTAACGCTTTCTTTGTTAAAGTTGATTTGAACAGTAGCTATCAAATAGCGGGCGGGATTAAATATTTATGTTCTTTTTGCAATGATATCAAAGCCATATTTTTATTTTGGCCTCTATTATTTATTTTAACAGATAGACAGAGAGTGTTGCAAAATGCTGTATTAATCTTTTTCTCCACAGCTTATCTTCTCTTTGTCATTCGCGTAGGTGGCGATTTTCAAGTCTATTTTTATCGTTTTATAATACCCGTGATGCCATTACTGTTTCTGCTTTTAGGTAACGCTATTATCAGGATGTGTGAACTATTTCAACGAGGTTGCCCAAATTTTGCCAACTTGATCTGTGTTGTTATTATTGGTTGTTTGATTTCGATCAATTTTTTTGCCGTTCAATCACCGGTAACACCTTTTTTTTCGCAGACGGCAAAGCGAACTCCAATAGTGGTCGAAAATCTTGCCTTTCTGCTGCGGCATCCTGGAGCCTTGAAAAGTAAAGTCAGTCAATGGTTCTCATCGGAAAGTATGGATATTCAGCCCATGGATATGGTAGGGAAAGTTCTGGCTGAGAAATTAGAACCCGAAGCTTCTGTCGCGACTGGTCAATGTGGACAAATTCCCTTTTATCTGTGTCAAAGAAGGGTGTTGGACATGATTGGTTTAATGGATGATGAGGTGGCCCGGCAGGGTATGTCCTTAACATATTTCAAGAAGAGTGCGGTCGATTATTGTATCTTTTTTTACAGTGAGGCAGAAAATTATTTTATCCCTTTGACCCTCTATCCGGAACTGATCAATTCCGACTATTTTCGCACCCATTACAAAATGGAACATGTTTTTCGTCATCGTAGTATCTTTCCGGACAGGAGTCTCTATTCAGAAAAATATATGTTGTTGTTTAAGAAAAGAGAAAAACCGGTGAGTGAAAAAAAATCTCCCTACATTTTGCGAGAACATATTGATATCTGTTTCAAGAATGGAGATTTCACCGATTTAAAATGTAATCTAAATGGTTTGCAGAGGGGGCAGTTTATTAGTACAAATGCAGCCGTTTCTCTTACGGAGAAAAAAGACTTCACTTCTGCGGGTTTTTCCCCTCGGGTTGGGGTTGAGGGCTGGAGTGGAGTATTGCCGGCGAGGCTTGATGATAAGCATTCACAGATCTCTTTTTCAGTTGAAAAATTTGTTCATGAAGAGTCATATCAAGTATGGTCTCATGTTAAATTGTCTGCCTTTGCGGATTATGATCGGGTGAAGATGTCTGTTTTTGCGACCGATATCAGGGGTGTACGAACAAAAGTGGGAAATGCAAGGTCACTTCACACAATTCTTTCCCCTGGTTACGCATTGGCCGCCTGGTTACCGCTAATTTGTAGAGTACCTGTAAATACAGCTTGGCGGGTTGTGATTGAAGTCGTAGCGGGAGGCAGACCGATTTATGTTGATAAGCTGATGTTGGTCAAAGATCCACTTTGGCTTAAAAGCCAGTTTGAAAAATTGTAATTGTTATGATAATCCGGAGCGCACAGAAAATATTTTATCGATAAAGAGTTATTTTCAGAACTTGAATGCCTCTGCGATTAGTGATACAAAGCCAAGCAATGTATTTAATTTGGAGATGGTAGAAATTATTCTCATTATTTCCAAGCGAAAAAAATATTTGAGAAAGTCGATTATTTTTGAATTTTGTTCGCGTTGACATTTTTGGTCCACTTCAGAGTTTCAAGCTGGTTTAAACAGGTATTTAAGAGCAGATGATCGTAAGATTAAAGGGTCTTATTCGGGTCTTTATTGAGTTTATTTTACTGCTTTTCCAGAGTCGGCAGGTAATCTGGGAGTTGGCCAAGCGAGATATTGCCCAGAAATATGTCGGCTCCAGAGTCGGCTTGTTATGGACAGTTATTCATCCTCTGTCCTTGATTTTTATTTTCTGGTTTGTCTTTGGTTTTGGTCTGAAAGCCCAGCCGGTTGCGGATGTACCTTTTTCAGCCTGGCTGACGGCGGGGATGGCGGCCTGGTTTGCCTTCAGTGAAATTTTGGCCGAGTCCACCATAATGATTGTTACCAACCCCCATCTGATTAAGAAAATCAAATTTCCTTCTCAAATCCTACCGGTGGTAAAAATTGTTTCTTCCTTTGTCAATCATTTAATATTTTTGTCTTTGTTAATTGTGTTGTTGCTGCTTTACCGGGTGCCGATTACTTTTTTTGCAATCCAGGCTGTCTACTACTATTTCTGTCTCATCATGCTGGCGTTAGGGATGAGTTGGCTGACCAGCGCATTAAATGTTTTTGTCAGAGATGTTGGACAAATTGTGCAGCTGTTTTTGCAGATAGCTTTCTGGGCGACTCCGATTGTCTGGAATTTAGAAATTATGCCGGTCAA
>JAOZQE010000021.1:5816-14913 GCA_029932385.1 bacterium
ATTTCGGCTCTGCTGGAATTGGGGGCCGGGTTTAATCCGGAATTTACCGGTCGGGAGAATATCTACTTCAGTGGGGTTCTGGCCGGTATCAGCCGTGCGGATATGAGTCTTCGTTATGATGAAATAGTGGCTTTCGCAGATATTGGGGAGTTTGTTGAACAGCCGGTTAAAAGTTATTCCAGCGGCATGATGATGCGTTTAGCTTTTGCTGTAGCCGTTCATGTCGATCCGGATATTCTGGTTATTGATGAAGCGCTGGCAGTCGGTGATGCCAGGTTCAGACATAAATGCATGGCCAAAATAAGAAGTTTTAAAGATCGTTGTACGATTTTATTTGTTTCTCATGATATGAATGCTGTACTCTCATTCTGTGATTGTGCCATCTGGCTGGATGAGGGAAAAATGATCGCGATGGGAGAGCCTAAAGAGGTGGCCCAGCTTTATATGGAGGCGACTTATGAGGGTACCCGGCAGATTATTGAAAGACAAACCAAGTCTTTGGTTAAGGGTGCCACAGAAAATTCTGACTTCTTACTCCAAAGTAGTAACGGTAAGGTTGATTCGTTTGGTTTAGGAAATGCCACAATAATATTTTGTGCTCTCCTGGGAGAGAGTGGCAAGCCCAAGGAGCATATCTGCTGCGGTGAAAAGGTTGTCTTGTATTTCAAGATGAATATCGACGATTATATTGATCAGCCGATTGTCGGGTTTGCCGTTTCAAATCATCTTGGCCTGATGGTGTTCGGTTTTAACAACTTAATTAGTGGGGGTTGTAAGCTCGAAGCTTTCCTCAAGGGTGAACAGATTGAGGTTAAATATACCTTTATGTGGCCTGATGTTGAACCGGGCAGCTATATCTTTACGATTGCAATTGCCGATGGAGTTCTCGACGAACATGAGCACCATCACTGGATTCATGATGCCTTGGAAGTTAACTGTTTCAGAGATGAGCGAATGGTTGGCATGTTCGATGTTGGTAAAGTTGATTTACAGATTGAAAAAAAATCAGTATTATCTGCTTAGAACATCATATAACCAATAATCTTGGAGTTGCGATCATTTGCATGACCCTTTTTCTTGAAAATTCAGATCAAAAATTTTATCGGGTTGAAATAATAACCGCAGTTTTTACGTGGGGTCTTTATAACTATGGGTTATGATACAGATAAAATAGCTAACGGATTGATGGAGAACTATAAAACTCTTTTCAGTCCGTTGCAGCATAAAAAGATCAGTATCCTTGAAATTGGAATTTTAGAGGGTGGGTCACTGCTCTACTGGGACAACTATTTTCAGCATCTGGAGACCGTGATTGTTGGCCTTGATCTAAGTTTACCGTCGGTTGAATTCAGTGATCGGGTGAAAGTTTTTAAGTGTGATCAAAATGATAATAAAGGTTTACGGACTATAGCCGGTGAATATGGACCTTTTGATATTATTATCGATGATGGTAGCCATTTTCGCAAAGAGACTGAAAATTGTTTCCGAGAGCTCTTTGCCGAGGTCGCAATTGGTGGTTATTATATTATTGAGGATTGGGCCGCCGGCTATTGGCGGGACCGTCCAATGTATGCCGGTATGGTGGAATTGATTAATGAGATTATTGCCCGAATTCCAGAGCTCTCAATCTCGGAGAGCCGGGTTATTCTGGAAAAGAACAAAGCCTTGGCATTTTTTCGCAAAGGTGAGACTGGATGGCAAGAGTGAACGAGTCACAAACACTTTATAACTCGGCATTGCAATTGCTGCAGGCCGGTGATCATGAAGCCGCTTTGGCCCTTTTTGCTCAAGCGATTCCCGAGGAAGGTGATTTTGTGGAGGCGCATCTGG
Source organism: bacterium (assembly GCA_029932385.1). GTDB lineage: Bacteria > Desulfobacterota > Anaeroferrophillalia > Anaeroferrophillales > Tharpellaceae > Tharpella. The sequence goes on from JAOZQE010000021.1 coordinate 7,647, forward strand.
CCTGGGCTGAAGCGGTCATGCCGGGGCCCGATTATCTAGGAGCCTTAAAATTTATACACAATTTTTTACAGCCGCAAAACTATGTTGAAATTGGGGTCGAGTTTGGTACGACCCTGAAACTTGTTTCTCCCCGGACCAGGGTTTTGGGGATCGATCCGGTTCCTCAGGTAGAAAGTGATTTTGCCGAAAATGTTTCCGTCTATCAGCAGACAAGTGATGATTTTTTTGCGAGTAGAGATCTGAGTTCTCTGTTAGGCGGCCCTTTTGTTTTCGCTTTTATCGATGGTTTACATCTCTTCGAGCAGGTTTTGCGCGATTTTATGAATCTGGAAAAATACTCATCTCCTGATTCACTGGTAGTAATTCATGACTGTCTGCCTCTGGATCGGCGCACGGCTTCAAGGATGCGAACGACCCAGTTTTGGAGTGGTGATGTCTGGAAGATTGTTCCTTGTTTAAAAAATGAGCGTCCAGATCTGAATATAGCAACAATTCCCGCCTATCCCACCGGTCTTTGTTTGATCAACGGATTGAGTTCTGAATCCCGGCTGCTGGAGGAAAATTATACTGCAATAGTTGAACGCTATGTTGCTTTGGAGTATGATGTCATTAAAGATAAGACCGATTATTTTTCGCTGATTGCCAACGACTGCTCCCGCATAAAAGATTTTCTGTTACATGAAAAAAAGATTTTTTAGGTTTGTGTTCTTTACGGTAAATTATTACTCTCGATAATTGTCGTAAGTTTATAGGGTGCTTTCCAACTTTATCTTCAAGTGAGTAGTTGCTTAATCATGTTGGGATAGTAAAATTTTTCGGGTAAATGTATGAGTGAGCTGATTTTTGCAAACTATGGTTATTGTCACTGTTGTGAGCAGGCGGTCAGATTTACCGCTGCAGACAGTTGGTTTCGTGACCATTATGTATGTTCGGAATGTGGTTCAATTCCTCGGGAGCGGGCACTTTCCTGGGCCATCGACAAATTTTTTCCTGACTGGCGCCAGGCGACTATTCATGAATCTTCTCCAATTCCCCGGGGTGCGTCAGAGAAACTTAAGCAGCATTGCGGTAATTACATAACTTCACAATATTTTCCTGGAGTTGAGTCGGGAGTAGAGTTTCAAGGCTGGCGTTGCGAGGACCTCGAAAACTTAAGCTTTGCCGATAACAGTATTGATTTACATATAAGTCAGGATGTAATGGAGCATATTTTGTCTCCGAAGCAGGTTTTCCTGGAGATTGCCAGGACTTTGCGGCCCGGGGGGATGCATATCTTTACCGTGCCTCTGGTTAATAAAAGCAGAGTTTCTGAAATTTGCGCTGAGCGTGGCGAAAATGGTGTGATTAAGCATCTGCTTGAACCCGAATATCATGGCAATCCAGTTTCTGAACAGGGAGCCCTGGTGACTCGAAGATGGGGTTATGATATCTGTGAACACATCTTTAAAAGTTCCGGTCTTTTTACGCAGATTATCCATCTGGATGCTCTGGAGTGGGGAATTCGGGCTGAGTTTATAGAGGTCCTGATAACTATGAAACCTCTTTCAATCACTGATAATGTAATGTCCGATACCGGGCTCAAAGAGCAGAGCAAAACCAAGCTCAAGAATTGTTCTAAATGATATGAGTGAGCCAATCCTTTTATCTGTAATCGTCGTTTTTTTTAATATGTGTCGCGAAGCCGAGCGCACACTTTATACCCTTTCTGCGGCTTATCAAAAAGATGTAAATCCTGAACAATATGAAGTTATTGTCATTGATAACGGCTCTTCAGAACCGCTGAACCGGGGAAATGTGGAGAGCTTTGGACACAATTTCAACTATGTTTTTCACCCGACCATTAGTCCTTCTCCCGTAGAGGCGATAAATAAAGCGGTTGCGTATTGTCGAGGCTCTCTTATTATGGTTATGATTGACGGTGCGCATATGTTGTCGCCGGGGATCATTGCCAATGCGCTTCGGGTTTTTCGAGCATATTCAGATCCATTTATAGCCGTTGTCGGATTTCATTTAGGACCTGAAATTCAAAATAGTTCCGTCAGTAAAGGTTATAATCAGGAGCAGGAAGATGCTCTTTTGGCGACTTTGAACTGGCGCAACAATGGCTATAATCTCTTTAAATTGAGTCAGGGGTTATCCTACGATTATGCCGGCTGGTTTGGGGTTTTAATGGAAAGCAACTGCTTTTTTATGCGAAAAGATAGTTTTTTGCAGATGGGTGGTTTTAATTTACGCTTTACTGAAGCCGGAGGAGGGTTGGCAATCTTAGACCTCTTTCATGCGATGGTCAGTAATCTTAAACAGGAGTATATTGTTTTATTAGGTGAAGGCAGTTTTCATCAATTCCACGGCGGAGTTGCCAGTAACGCTCCTTTTATTGAACATCCATGGGAGCGTTTTCATAAGCAGTATCAAGCAATCAAGGGACATCCTTTTCAGGTTGTAGTACGGCGGCCACTTTTTTTTGGTGAGATTCCGCCAGAAGCAGCATCATGGTCACGTCTATGTGCTCAAGTAGGTTTGAAATGGTGGGAACAGAGAGGTCTATTAGGAGATGAAATTTCCGTTGATGCTTTTGGTTATGCTATGGCCGCGGCAAGAGTCGCGCATGAGGAAGAACAAGCAGCTGGTAATTTTGAGCAGAAATTTTATGCTCTTCAGCACAACTATAATCTATTGGCTGCTGAACTTCAGTGCTGCGAGACACAGCTTACCCGGAAGCGCAACTCTTTTTTGGGAAAGATCTCCACTATTTTAAATAAAGCAGTTCGACTGACAAAAACCGATAGCAGAGTGAAGTGAAATTGTCCGGGGTATATTTTTTGTTTAATAGGTAATTTTACGGCGGCTGCCCGGAGCGTTATCACGATTTCCTGAAAGAAGTTGTGAGGCGATCCCGGAAGCACTTTGCCGATGACGACCGACTTATTTTTATAAATGCCTGGAATGAATGGGGGGAAGGGTGTCATCTCGAACCCGACCGTCATGATGGTTTCGGTTTTTTACAGGCGACTCGTGCCGTTTTACACGGTGAATAGCGATTAGAGATTGGCAGAAAAACTTTTTTGATCCTACTTGCTGGCCGCGAGGGGGATGAGCAGGTAAACGATGACACCTTTGGTTTCGGTTATTATTCCGGCTTACAATCATGAGAATTTTATAGTTGAGGCCATTGTCAGTGTTTTGTCTCAGAGCTGTAATGATTTTGAGTTGCTGATTATTGACGATGGCTCAACTGATTCCACACTGGATCGGATACGTACTTTTGATGATCCGCGAATAAGCATTATTGTTCAGGAGAATAGGGGCGCGGCCGCTGCTTTAAACAGAGGGCTGGATGAGGCTAAGGGGCGCTATATTTCGGTGCTCAATTCTGATGATCGTTATCATGCTGATCGTTTGCAGGTTTTGTGTGAAACACTGAAAAATAACCCTCAAGTGGAGTTGGCGGTTACAGGTATTAACGTTATTAACAGCGAAGGGGAAAAAGAAACTGCAAGCTGGCTGGAAAGAGGCCTTGATTATTATAAAAAAAGTGATACTGTTTTTTATGCCGTCATCCGTGATAATTTTATCTGCAGCACCTCGAATTTTTTCTTTTGTCGGGAATTGTTGGAAAAAACTGGATTCTTTTTGCCTTTGCGTTATTGTCATGACCTTGATTTTATTCTTCAGGCGTCAGTCCATGGTGAGGTGATTTGCCTGGACGAAGTTTTATTGGATTATCGGGTGCATGGCAGTAATACGATCAAGGAGAGTCATATTGGCAGTAATGAGCTCTTTAAATTTGAAGTCTCATCCGTGATCGCGTACGCTTTGGGGAAAAAGGGGATCTCTTTGCAGAAAGCCCCTTTTTTCCTGGATGATATTTTGGAAACCCAGATCGGATCGATGTTGGATATAGTCGGACTTATGGTCTGTTTCTTTAAGCAGGTGAAGTTCGATCGCCGGCAATTTTCAGAGCTGTTAATCGATGCGGAACATCCTCTTAAAATTGCACTTTTAAAGTTTATCAGGGAGAAAGATGACAAAGATAAGCTACCCTGGAAAATGTATTATGAGATTTTAGAAAAATATGAAGAAAACGTGGAAACCTTTTCTTCTATCTATCAAACTTTATTGGAAAAAGAGAAGCAGTTGGTGAGTTTTGCAGATAAGGTAACAGCGTTGAATCAATCTGTTTTTTTACTAAATGGTGAAATTGTCGAACAAGGGCAAAAAATAGACCACTTAGAGGGCTGGTTGAATGAGATTTATAACTCTCGTGGCTGGTTGTGGTTGACGCGTTATCGCCGGCTGTCCGGTTACCTGCGTAACTTGATCTCTTCGGGTTAGCCGGTAAGTGTCAAGAAATGACCCCAGCCAAGACAGGGCGAACAAAAACTGCGACAAAAATTAACTGGTTTAATTGAGGGACTTTTTTAAAGATAATGAAAGTTTTGCTGGTTGTGCACTGTTTTTTTCCGGATCATTTTTACGGAACGGAAACTTATACCCTGGAGTTGGCGCGGGATCTTCGGCGGCGTGGTTATGAAGTCGAAATTCTTAGTACCATGTCCCCCGGAGAAAAAGGCGGCCGGGAAAATCTTTTGTTCACTTATATCTATGATGGTTTTACCGTGTATTGTGTTGATTATAACTTTGCTCCACAAACCCGTTATCGTCAGCTCTACTATCGGTCGGAGATGTACTCTTTCTATCATGAGCTGCTTTTAAATATTGCTCCTGATCTGATGCATGTTACCCATTTAATGAACCATACTGCAGTTATTTTGAACGTGGCTGAAGATTGTGCTATCCCTGTAGTTGCGACTTTAACCGATTTTTTTGGTATCTGTTTAAACTCACATCTCTCGAACATCAATGGTGAGCTGTGTTCAGGGCCGAATTATTCCGGGAGTAATTGTCTTCGTTGCCATCTTGAGGTTTTTGGTTTTGAAGCGTTAGCAAAAAGTTTTGCGATTAATCGACAGTTGGTGGCAAAAAGTTTTTTTCGCAGTTTTTTTTCATCTTGTGCGGCTTGGTCGGGAAAGCTGCCTGTGTTTAAGAAAAGCGGCTCTCTGGTTCAGGTTCGGGATGTGACGGAAAGGGCTGAAACTCTACACAAAAGTTATCAAATATACCGAAAAATGGTGGCCCCGACAGATTTTTTATACGATGCTTACGTTGCCAACCGATTTCCTGAAGAGAAGCTGGTAAAGCTTAATTTCGGTATTAATTGGAATGTTGTGGCTGACTATCGCAAGGTTCGCAAATATGATTCCAGTCGTCCGTTACGTTTTGGCTATATCGGGCAGTTGGCTGAGCATAAAGGGGTAGATATGCTGGTCAGAGCTTTTAAAGCTACCGGTGGAGATAAAGAATTGCTTCTCTATGGCTCTTCTGATCCCGGTTCTCCCTATTCTGAAAAACTGGCTCAGGCCGGCGGTGATGATAGGACGATTAAATTTTGTGGAATTTTTCCAGAAACTGAATTGGGTGAACGTTTATCAGGGATTGATGTGCTGGTGATCCCATCACGTTGGCATGAAAATAGTCCTTTGGTTTTGCTTTATGCTCTGGCCACCAGAACCCCGGTGATTGTCAGTGCGGTTAAGGGGATGACTGAGTTTGTTCGGGATGGAGAGAATGGTTTGACTTTCAAACGTGGAAGTTTGGCTGAATTGACCGGAGCTATCGAGAAGATTGTAAAAAATCCGAAAATTATAGAAAATTTTTCCCGACAGGCGGACTATCGTAAAACAATTTCAGATTATGTCGAAGATATTGAACTCCTCTATCAGGAAATATTGGCATAATTTTTTAGCGACTGGTTGGACTGCGGATGTCGGGAAAATTTAATAAGAGTTTCTTCAAGACTAATAACCTGCAACTTTGGTTGTTGCAGCTTGTGGCAGTGTGGAAAACTTTTTTGGCGAAGGTTCGCAAACGGTTAACTAAGCCGATAGTGATCAATCAGCAGCCATGGTCTGGGCCCATCGTCAGCATTATCGTTACCTGTTATAATTATGGTGCTTTTCTCGATCAAGTACTTGGTTGTTTAGAGGCTCAGTCATGGCCCAATTTTGAAATAATTCTTATTGATGATGGTTCGACCGATCCGGAAACTATGGCCCGGGTTGATGAGTTGAAAACGTTGCAGCAGCCAAACTTTAAGGTTATGCAACAGCCCAATCAAGGGGTGATTGCAGCGCGCAATAATGCCATTGCTCAAGCGCGGGGAAAATATATTTTCCCGCTCGATGCTGATGATGCGATTGACAAATTATTTCTCGAAAAATGTCTTCTTTTTCTTGAAAATTCACCCGAACATTTCTTTGTTTATACCTGGACCAATTCGACCGGAGCTGCTGAATTCATCTGGGAAACCAGGGATAGCTTACCGTCGTATACATTGGAAGAGAACCGAATGGGTTACGCAGTTTTTAGAAAAACTGCTTTTTCTCAGGTGGGTGGTTATAATCCGGTAATGGCCGGTGGTTATGAAGATTGGGAGTTATGTGTCAATCTCGTGACCCATGGTTATGTTGGTCGAGTGATCAGGGAACCTCTTTATAATTACTATGTGAAGCCGGGGGCGCGGAATTTTCATGCGATTAAAAAACACGAAGCTCTGAAATTGAAAATCGGGGATTTACACCGGGAAACTATCAAAGTTCAGGAAAAGAGGCTTTTGGAATTGGCGCATCAGCCCTACCTGATCAACCACTCTTTAGTTAATTTAGTAGCGGATAATCGAGTCGAGGAAAAAAGTATTCTGCTTGATCTTTACAACAACGATAGGGTTACGCCAGCCGTTTTAAAAGATATTCTATTATGGGTGGAGAGCTCTTCAGTGTCGGTTTTATTAACCCTGGATCATTGTTGGAGTGAGTTTTTTATTTTACCTGTTCCAGACAATCTTTTTGTTTATTATCCTGAAGAGTATCATCCTGAGCATGACGTAGAGCCTTTTTACAACTATTTGCAGCAGCGCTATCAACCTCAGCGGGTGGCTTTGTGTGAGCTCTAAAAATAAAATATTATTACCATTATTAGAGATTCAGAGCCGATTTATGGGGAAAATTGGTTGGGTCAAAATTGAGGATTATTACCACCATAATATGTGTCGTCGTTATGGTGGAATTGTCCCTCAGCATGCCCGGATGGAATCTATTTTAGCGGCCCAGTCAAGAGAATATGAAAAACGGATAAAAGAGTTTACCTCTTTTATGGATCAGTTTCTGACAATTCCCCTCTCTTCCTCTTTCGCCATTTCACCAAAAGA
>JAOZQE010000021.1:15013-22681 GCA_029932385.1 bacterium
CCCAATGTCTATATCTCCTATTGTACAGAACTCCTTGACCATTTTCGCGAGCTTTGGGATGAACCCGGCTTACAAGGGATAGGAAAAGAGGGCTCCTCTTTTTGGCTTAAAAAGAAGATCAATGAATAAGCAAACAGAAAATACCGATATCAGGACTACTCAAAATAAAGGTAGAACGCCGTTGGTTAGTGTCATTATTCCGGCTTACAACCACGAGCAATGGATTGTTGAAACTTTAAACAGTGTTTTTCGTCAGTCCATGGCTGATTTTGAGGTCATTGTCGTTGATGATGGGTCGCAAGATCAAACCGTACAGGCGATCTCTTCATGTCAGGATTCTCGTTTGCGGTTGGTTGTTCAAGAAAATCGCGGCACTGCGGCGGCCCTAAATCGTGGCTTGAGCCTCAGCCGGGGCAAATATATTGCCATTTTGAACTCAGATGATCTTTTTATGGCTGATCGCCTGGCCGTACTGGTTGATTGCCTTGAGACTTACCCCGAATCTATGATGGCCTTTTCTAAGGTAGGTCTAATTGATGAAAAAGGGGCTAGCTTGGCGCCGGGGCGGACTGAATGTCGCTGGTTGCATAAGGCCCAGACCGATTATGAGAAAGATGGTGATCTGTTCTTAAGTCTATTGCGGGACAATTTTCTTTGTACTTCATCCAATTTCTTTTTTCGCCGTCGCCTGTTGGTCGAGATCGGACATTTTCGCGATTTGCGTTATGTCAATGACCTTGACTTTCTTTTGCGGGCTTTATCGAGATTTAAGGCCCGTTATTGTGAGTCGGAGTTACTTGCCTATCGTCAGCACGCCGGCAATACTTTAAAAGAGAAGGAGCTTGATAAGCGGGTCGATTTTTTACTGGAGGTGTCATTGGTTCTGGCCTCCGCCTTGGAGGGCGGAAAGTTAGTTCAGCGATGGGATTTTTCGGTTCTGGTCAAATTGTTGGCTCAATACTATCGTTTAAACCTGGAAACAGTGCTCTTTTCAATACTCTATTTTCGTTATCAGGATAAAGGTTTCAAAGGTATTCAAGAGATTGCTGAGCAAGATTTGACGGTGTTATTTGAAAGTGGATATCGGCGTTTGGAGGAGCAGGAATTTGTTAGTTCCTTGCAGGAGGCACAGCTTTTTCATCTTGAACAATCGGAGGCCTTTCAAACTCTCAATAAAAGCTTGCAACAACAGATGCGGTTACGCGATCAGGAAATTGCCCGTATGGAGCAGTTGCAGCACGAAGTCTGGCAGAGTCGTGAATGGTATCGTCAGCAATATGAGATGGTTATTAATTCCAGGCGTTTTCGTTTATTTAGTGTTCTTAGTGAATTGCGGCATGGTCGGCAGATAGCCTCTCGGTTGCGGGAGCTGTTGCGTATCTTACTCCCTTCGGCTTGGCGGGAAAGGCTGCGCCGGTGGCGTACTCAGGCGGATTTTTTCCGGTCGGATCGCAACCTGTGGCTATTTTTGCAGAAAAAGCTGGTTGTTTATGCCGGGCGTTTGTTTGACTCCCATAGCTATCGCCAGGAAATTTATGGTGAGGCTCCGTTGTTGACGTTGTTGGTTTCATGTGACTCCGGTGGCGATCCTCTTACGCGGTTACATACTTGTCTCAAAAAACAGACTTGGCCCCACTTTGAAGTTATTTTCCTGGTTTGTGACGGCGACCGGGAGTTTAAGCAAAAGTTTTCAGCTGTGATCGCCAAAGAGGGGCGTTCAGGTTGGAGCGTTCTGTCGGCCGATTTGTCGTCTTATACTGGGCTCTGTAATCGAGCGCTCGGTGTAGCGCAAGGCAAATATATTGTATCTTTGCATAGTGGCGATGATCTGGCCCCGACCTTTTTCGAAGAATGTTTATTGTTGCTGGAAGCATCCCCCCCCCACTTTTTTGTTCAGAGTGCGAATCGACTGTTGGCGTCGGAAGAAGAGGATATTGGGATCGTTGATCCGGTTACCTCTCTTTATGAAAACCGTTTTCGGGCGGTTGTTTTTCCACGTTTAGCCGGGTTAGCACTGGCAGGCTATGATGAAACCATGCCGACCTGTTTTAAAGAGTGGGAGTTCTACGTTAAGCTGATTCGACAAGGTTACGTCGGACGCTCACTGCCCGGCCGGATATCACGTGGCTTGGTTTGTGAATCGGTATCGGCTGAGAGCCATGATTCCGGTTTTGCTCTCGGGAAAAAACGTATACAAGCTTTGCATCTCGGTTATATTGTCAACCACGAGCGCTGGCTGCGTCGTCGAGCCCGGCAATACTGGCAGGTGACGGAGCCTCTATGCAACCTGTTGCCGTCGGCAGGAGGTGTGAAAAAAAAGGCGCTCTGGCTTGATCTGGCGGCTCGCCCCGCCGTTCCCGGTTCTCTGTTTGCCCGGCTTATGGCCCGGTCTGAAGATCTTGTTCCTTTAATTGTGACCATTGATGGTCGCCGGCAATCATTTTTCCGCTATAATAAAAAAGCCGGCCTGCAGGTCTATCTAGCGGAATCGTATCATCTGCAAGGCAACCGAGACTATCTTTATAATTATCTTCAGGCTTCCTATCAGTTGGAGAGAGTTTGCCCAGAAGATTTTCTCCCGCTGCCGTATCCGGCTTCTGCTAATCCTCCGAAGTCCAGCAACCGCAAGCGTAAATTGAGAATCCTCTACGTGGCTCCCTGGCTGATTACCGGTGGTGCTGATACGATGACGGTTGATTGGTTTTGTCAGCTGAATTCGGCTTGGAGTGATAAGTATTTTGTCACCACCCTTTTTCGTGATAATAACTGGCTGCCTAAAATCGCCGATTATGCGCAAGGAGTTTATGACTTGCCGGCGCTCGGCTGCCTGGATCCGGCGGCGATGACCGATTTCCTGTTGGAATTTATCGCCCTGCAAAATATCGATATCTTGCACATTATGAATAGCGAGGTCGCTTTTCATGTCTTGCCGCAACTGAAGGAACGTTTTCCCGATCTCAAAGTAGTTGCCCAATTTCACTGTTTTGATTACTTTGCCGATGGTCGCTGTACCGGTTATGCTTTTGCTATGCCGCCGCGTTACGATCATCTTATTGACCGTTACAATCTTGAGTATCCCCAACTTGGTGAAGAGATTGTTCAGCTCTATCCCTATATAGAGAGAACTAAGTTTAAGGTGATTCATGGTCGGGTTGATAGTGATTTTTATAATCCCGGAGATCGGCAACCGAGTGCGGAAATCGCGGCTTACCAGCAAAAAGATGTTTTGAACCTACTTTTTATCGGGCGTTTAGATCGCCAGAAGCAGCCTTTACGATTGCTTAAAATTGCAGCAGCTTTGCGCAGTCAGGGGATTCCTTTTGTCATGCATGTGATCGGTGATGGTAACCTTGAATCGCAGAAAAGTGAATTTTTGGCTGAGTTGCAGGGACAAGGGCTGGCAGATCAAGTTCGGTTTTATGGGGAGCAACCTTTGGAAACGCTTGTCGATTGGTACCTGATTGCTGACGTTTTGCTTCTGACTTCAGATTGGGAGGGGGTGCCGATGGTTCTCTATCAGGCGATGGCGATGGGGGTGGTACCGGTGGTCGCCGACGTTGGCGGTTGTGCCGAACTGGTAACCCCAGCTTGCGGATATCTGGTTGCGGAAAAGGAAAACGCGCAAGCCTATGTTAGTGCGATCAAAGAGCTTCTCGACGATCAGCGGCGGCATAAAATGGGCTCTTTGGCCAGGCAGCGAATGCTTGATCACTTCTCTCTGGCTGGTCTTGATCGGGAATATAAAAAGTTTTACGGGTCGCTGGTTTAGTCTTTTATGGTATTCTGAATAATTATCCTACTTGATTATGACTAAACTTTGGAGTTTTTATCTGCCCCAGTTTCACCCCATTCCGGAAAATAACGCCTGGTGGGGAGATGGGTTTACGGAGTGGAGTAATGTTAAAACGGCGAAACCACAATTTTTAAAACATTATCAGCCGCATTGTCCAATTGGTGGCGGCTATGAAAATTACTATGATCTGCGCGACCCTCAGGTGATGGTGCGTCAATCTATTCTCGCCCGGCGTTTTGGCATCCATGGATTTGTTTTCTACCATTATTGGTTTTCCGGAAAACGGTTATTAGAAACCCCGGTTAACTCTCTGCTCGGGAATCGTGATTTTACCATGCCTTTTTGTCTCTGTTGGGCCAATGAGGGTTGGAGTCGGCGTTGGGATGGTTTAGACAGTGATGTTTTGATGCCGCAGAACTACTCTTTAGAAGATGATGAGAGGCATATTCGGAGTTTGTTGCCGATTTTTAAAGATAAGCGTTATTTCAAGCATCAGGGGCGGCCGGTTTTTATTGTTTATCGTAGTGAACAATTGCCCAATCCTGAACGTACTATAGAAATTTGGCGACATGAAGTCAAAAAAGCCGGTTTTGATGACCTTTATTTGATCCGGGTTGAAGGTTTTCAAGGCGGTTTTGACCCGTTACAGCATGGCTTTGATGCAGCGATCGAATTTGCGCCGGATTGGCGCTGTTTACAGCGTCGGGTTTATCTTGATGGTGACCACCGTTGGCTTGAGAGAGCCGAGGGCGGGGCTCCGGGGACAGTTGATAACCGTGTCTTTCTTTATGATGATGTGGTAAAGGCGATGCTCACCAAAGAAAAACCGCTGTATACACGTTACCGTGGAGTTTTTCCGGCATGGGATAATTGTGCCCGCCGCCAAAAGTTGGGTGGCGGAACCATTATTCACGCTAGTAGTCCAGCTAAATATCAGCGCTTTTTGGAAGCCGTAATTGAAAAGACCAGAGCCGAATTTCAGGAAGAAGATCGATTGATATTTATAAATGCCTGGAATGAGTGGGGTGAGGGATGCCATTTGGAGCCCGATAAAAAGTATGGCTATAAATATTTGCGGGCAACCCGAAGCGCCTTACGAAAATTTGGTGAACATGGTTTTTCCGCCACTTTGAAGTCGCTTCTTATGAGGATATCATAAAATGAACTATCTGGTTTTGGGTGGAGCCGGTTTTATCGGTTCGCATGTTGTTGACGCCTTGGTTGTCTCCGGTCACCGGGTACGGGTTTTTGAGCGCCCCGCTTGCGAGCTTGACAATCTGGCCGCGGTTCTTGACAAAATTGAATTATGCTATGGTGATTTTGCCAATGTTGAAGATCTGGCCGAAGCCCTTGAAGATATAGATTTGGTGATTCATCTGGTCAGTACGATACTGCCGGCCCCTTCCAATCTGAACCCTCTTTATGATATTGAGACGAACCTTAAAAGTACGGTCAACCTGCTTGAGTTAGCCGTAAAAAAGGGGGTCAAAAAAGTGGTTTTCGCCTCTTCCGGCGGCCAAGTATACGGTCCTGCGTCAGTGTTGCCGATTGTCGAAGAGAGTCCGACCGAACCCCTCTCATCGTATGGTATCATCAAGCTGACAACCGAAAAATATCTTAGACTTTTTTACCATTTGCATGGTCTTGACTATACCATCTTGCGCATCGCCAACCCCTATGGCGAGCGCCAGAAAATTGGTGGCGCCCAAGGGGCGGTTGCGGTTTTTTTGGGGCGTATCAAGAGTGGGGAAGCGATCGAGATCTGGGGTGACGGCACGGTCGCCAGGGATTATCTTTACATTGGTGATTTGACTAAAGCTATTCTGCTTGCCTGTGAGAAATCTAGCGTGGTAAAGCTTTTCAATATTGGTAGTGGCCAACCCTATAGTCTTAATGAATTGGTGGCCTTGCTTGAAGAGGTGAGTGGCCGCAAGGTTCCGGTTCTCTATCAGGAGAACCGGGCCTGTGACAGCTCGGTGAATTTTCTTGATTGTAACCGGGCGTTAAGATATCTTGACTGGGAGCCGCAAGTCGATTTGAAAAACGGACTGCAGCGAACCTGGGAGTGGGTTTTGGCCAATGTGTAAGCGTGAGTGGTGGATCAGTTCGGAACTGTCATTAGACCCGGATGTTGCCGCGGCGGTTTCGGTTATTATTCCCTGCTACCGGGCGGCGGCGACGATTGGCCGGGCATTAGCTTCAGTTGCGGCCCAGAGCCATAAACCCCGCGAGGTCATTATTGTCGATGATGCTAGTGACGATAAAACCGGAAAGGTTTTGCGTGAATTAAGCGAAAAATATGATGCTGCCTGGTTGAAAATCTATTTTCTGTCTGAAAATTGTGGCCCGGCGGCTGCGCGCAACTATGGCTGGGAGCGGGCCGGCCAGCCGTTTATCGCTTTTCTTGATGCTGATGATAGTTGGCATCAAGAAAAAATTGCCCTGCAATTTGGGTTTATGAAGCGTCATCCTGAGGTTGTCTTAAGCGGTCATGCTTGCGGACGGGAATCAATTTTAGTCCGGAAAGTCGCGCGACGGTGTCAGATCCGGCCCTGTACTCTACGGCAACTGCTCTGGCGCAACCGTCTGCGGACACCTACGGTGATGATTAAACGGGATGCGGTTTTAAATTTTCCTATGGACTTTCGTTATGGAGAGGATTATAATCTTTGGCTGGGACTGCTAGCCACCGGGGCCCGGGCCGCATTTCTGGACTTACCGCTGGCGGTGGTTCACAAACCGGCTTTCGGGGTTTCCGGGCAGAGCGCGTTCCTCTGGCGAATGGAACAGGGCGAACTTAGAGCCTTACAGGCGGTCTGGCGTCGGGGTTCAGTCTCATCGACAATGATTACGTTGGCGATGATCTGGTCGGGGCTTAAATTCAGCCGACGCCTGTTAATCTGTATGCTTAAAGGCAGGAGAGCCTGAGTGCATAACCGAGCGGTACAAAAAAAGTTGACTATCCTTTTTCTGGTTACCGATGACTGGTTTTTTCTCATGCATCGTAAAGCGTTGGCGTTAGCGGCGCAGTCTGCGGGTCTGCGGGTCTTGGTGGCCACCGCTCCGGGACCGGCGGTGCATGAGATTGAAAGTCTGGGATTTACCCATTATCCACTTAAAATGCGGCGTGCAAGCCGGAATCCCTTGCGGGAACTGATCGCTCTGCTGGATTTGGTCAGGCTCTATCGTCAGCTCCAGCCTGATATCGTGCATCAGGTGTCGATAAAGCCGATTATCTACGGTTCTCTGGCTGCCTGGATTGTCAGGATCCCGGCAGTGGTCAACGCGGTAACCGGTTTAGGCTTTGTTTTTATCACCGGTGGCCGCATGAAAAAAATAATGCGCCGGGTTATTGAAGGTGCCTATCGTTTAATCGGAAAGCGGACTAAGGTCCGCTTTCTTTTTGAGAATCCCGATGATCGGCGCCATTTTCTGGAAAATAACATCATTAATCCGGAACAGGCGGTGCTGATTTTAGGTTCCGGGGTTGATGTTGAACGTTTTCAGCCACAAATCTCTGAAGCAAAAAACCCTTTGCCAGTAGTTCTGCTGGCAGCCCGTCTGCTCTGGCATAAAGGTATCCGAGAGTTCGTGGAAGCGGCTCAGCTTTTGCATGAAAAGGAGATAGAGGCAGAGTTCTGGCTTGCGGGAATGCCGGATATGAGTAATCCAGCGGCGGTACCGGTTTCTCGTCTGCTATACTGGCATCGTCAGGGCCATGTCCGCTGGCTGGGTTTTCAGAAGGATATGCCCGCTCTCTATCAAAAGGCTGCGGTTGTCTGTCTGCCGACCCGTTATCGTGAAGGTATTCCTGTAACTTTGCTTGAGGCCGCGGCCTGTGCCAAACCTTTGGTTGCTACCGATATGCCGGGTTG
>JAOZQE010000021.1:22781-24616 GCA_029932385.1 bacterium
CTCACCGAAGAAGATACCTGGATGAATTTACTGGCTGGAGTTACAACGGTTGTGCATCTTGCGGCCCGGGCTCATTGTCGTGATCAATCTCCAGCTGCGGATCTCTATTTTAGCGATAATCTTGATATGACGGTGGTGCTGGCCCGAGCGGCACGAAGGTCAGGGGTCAAAAAATTTATTTTCCTGAGTACGATTAAGGTTAATGGTGAGGGGGTTTTTAAGGCCGATCATCACCCCTATAAAGCTTCGGATCAACCCCACCCCGCAGGAGCCTATGCGATCAGTAAATGGCGGGCTGAACAGGAGCTACAGGCTCTGTTTGAGCAAACCGATTATTCCGTGTTGACAATTTTACGTCCACCCTTAATTTATGGTCTTCAGGCCAAAGGTAATTATGCCTTTCTCCAGAAGTGGCTGCGGTGGGGTTTGCCGGTTCCCGTATCCCGGGCCGGAAATCACCGGAGTCTGTTGGCCCTGGAGAGTCTGGTCGGAATTATCTCAGCTCTTATTTCTGAAGTTGGGCCGGCACCGGACAGGTTGCTTCTGCCCTGCGACCGGCAGGAGTGGTCGACTGAACGTCTGGTGCACCATTTGGCTCAGAAAGTTGGGCGATCAGCTTGGATATTGCCTCTGCCTGAGGTATTGCTGCGGGGTCTGGCAGCTATTTCCCCCAACGAAGATTTTTTTGTGAAATTTTTCGGCAGCTTAAGAATTGAGCCGGATGATAAAGCTTTTGAGCTTTATCATCGAAATTAATGATTTCTCATTTGGTAAATCAAACTTGACAAAATGCTAGGCTGAGTCTATGTTCACGGCTAAATTCACACTAAACAAGTATGCTTTGTGGCGGAGATAAAACCGTCGTTCTGATTGAGTGTATCCAAATTTAACATATTACATGGAGGTTTTATAAATGTTGAGTAGAAGAATGTACCGGAATTTTGTTCTGGTTTTTACTCTGGCGGTGTCGCTGCTGTTGGTGACTTCGGCTTATGCTCTAAATGGCGGACCGGACAGATACGGGTATCGCTATATCGACAGCCTGGAAAGAGGCGGTCCCCAGTATTCATGGTATAAAGTCGTTCAAACACCCGAGTTTGATGTCAAGGGAGAAGTCGGCAATACCCTGAGCCGGGCTTTTCCCATTGGATTTGATTTTGAGTTTTACGGTAAAAAGTACAGCCGGTTTCAGATAACCGCTAACGGTTATATCCTCTTTTATGCCAGCCGGCCGAATGATGCATTGAAAGCATTTGCCTATAACGGAGAAGATGTTCCTTCAGCGGCCCATCCCAATGGAATGCTGGCGCCGCTCTGGGGTGATAACAACGGTGTCGCCTGAGGATTCTCTATATCCTATGAGACCCGGGGGGTCGCACCGCATCAACAGTTTGTAATAGAGTTTCATAGAGTTGATTCTAATTGGCCTGAAATAGGTTATTCCAGCTACCAAATTGTCTTAAATGAGGGTAGTACTGATATCCACTTCAATTACGATGAAGAGTATGGCGCCGGTTCCGGTGGTATCAATAAAACCTGGGTCGGGATTGAGAATCTTGATGGCTCGATCGGCCTGCGTTATCCTGGTTTTGATAAGCCGGGCCAGTATAAACGGCGTTCGGTACGTTTCTATCTCGGCAGCGCTCCGAGTCCAGGAGATGTCGATAATGACGGGGATGGTTATAATAGCGATATCGATTGTGATGACAACAATCCCGCGATTCATTCTCCCGGTTCGAAAGAGATCTGCGGCGATAAGATAGATAACAACTGTAATGGCTTGATCGACGAAAATTGCAATGTGTCGTCTGACGACCAAGATGGTGACGGTTATA
>JAOZQE010000021.1:24716-26232 GCA_029932385.1 bacterium
CTGTGGTGACAACATTGATAATAACTGCGACGGCCATACTGACGAAGGTTGCAGTAATGACGATCCGGGAAATGGGGATGATCCGGGCAATGTAGATCCGGACGATTTTGGTTATTATTACCTTACCAGCAAGGATCCCGGCGGCCCCGTATATGAGTGGGAGACTTTTACTGAGGAAGCACAAAGGATAAGTCTCCAGGCTGATTCAAGTCTCGATTCTGCAATTCCGGGAAATGGTTTTTTCTACAAAAAGGAGGTCGAGTCTAATCCTCCCTTTGATTTTTATGGCGAGAAGTATAGCCGTGTCTATATCGCCGGTAATGGTTATCTTGTATTTAATGCAAAAGACACGAATTATGAAAATTATGCTTATGATGGCGATGAATTTCCGGCCGTTGACGATGTCAATAATCTGATCGCTCCGTTGTGGCTCGGAGGGCAGTCGGCCGCTGATGCCAGCGCTCTGGTCAATGTGATTTATGAGACTTTGGGGGATGAACCGCAACGTCGTTTCGTGATGCAGTTCAATCGTCAAGATTCTGGCGGCCAGGAGATTGCCTATCAGGTTGTATTTTATGAAGGTGAAAACACAATAAAGTTTAACTATAAATCGATCGGTTCTCTGGATGGAGAGTTTTTTGTCGCCGGGATTGAAAACAGTGACGGCAGCACCGGTTTGTGTTATGCTGAACTCGAGAAACCCGCAGAAATAAGTGAGCAGTCAGTACTTTTCTATCGCGGTGACCCACCGGCTGGTTCTGAACCTGGGACGAATAATAATACTATCTATATGCCTCTGGTGATGACCGGCAACTGGCAGACATCAGTTACACTTTTGAATAATAGTGATGCTGAAGTTAGCGGTACTCTGTACGGACATAATGCCGTTGGTGAAGTGATTCTCACTTCGGTGGAGAAATCTATAGATGCCCGAGCCCAGGCTCAAGGTCTCCTGAGTGATTTCTTTGGCAAAGCCGATTTGACCGGACTGGCTTATTTGAGCTTCGTCTCGACTCGCGATGTAGTGGTCGGTTCGGTTCATCTTAAAGTCAAAGGTCAGGGTATGACTGGAGCTTATCCGGCCCTATCTTCTGTAACAGCATCTAATACTCTCTATCTTCCGTCCGTAATTGTCGGAGCCGAGGGTTGGGGCAATATTGTCAGTCTGATCAATACCAGTGATGAGGTTAATAAAGTCAAGGTCGAATTCGATAATGGTGCGACGAAATTTATCTCCTTAAAATCGGGTCAGCAGTTCTATTTCGACCCTGAGGCTATGGAAGTTCTGTCATTTCAGGGTCAAAATACAACTCTGAAAGATACGACACCTCTTCCGACCAGTGCGGTTATCAGTGGCGGCGAAGGTTTGCTCGGGGCGGCTCTCTATTATCATGGCGAGAAGTTGAGTGCTGTGGCCCTTGATAACCGTGCGGCAACAGAGATTATCTACCCCTATTTGCTGGACGGTTCCGGCTGGTGGGGCGGCCTTGCTTTTTATAATCCTCAAGCTGAGGCC
>JAOZQE010000087.1 GCA_029932385.1 bacterium
AGGTCTGAACGGCAGGGGAGATTGTTCAGATCTGCGATTGCGGTTGGTACAGCCGGTGGTCGGCCGATGGCTTTTTCGACGGCATCAGGAAACTTTGCCGGATGGGCCGTAGCCAGGCAGACGATCGTTCCTGCGGCTTCATTCTCCTGCCGCAGTCTTTCGGCGGCACAGACTCCGGTGGCGGTATGCGGGTCGAGAATGTAGCCGGTTTTCTGCTGGATATCTTTGATGGTTGCAATGGTTGCCTGATCATCAACCCGGGCCGCAGCAAAGTCTTCCTGGACTCGCTTAAGCAGGTTCGCACCTATCTTAAGTGAGCCGGAACCTGTAAATACTGACATCATCTCTTTAAGTTTCCGTGAATCACAGTCGTTTAGAAAATAGAGATAACGTTCAAAATTGCTGGCAAGCTGAATGTCCATCGATGGGCTCAAAGTAGCTTGAGCTTTGGTCGTTCTATAGATGCCGCTGTCGATAAAACGGGAGAGAATGTCATTGGCATTAGTTGCAAGAATCAACCGCTTGATCGGTAAACCCATTTTCTTTGCCATCCAGCCGGCGAAGATGTTGCCGAAATTACCAGTCGGAACAACTACAGTTAAATTTTTACGGGCGGGAGCCGGTAACTGGGCGTAGGCACTGAAATAGTAGACGATCTGAGCCATGATCCGGGCCCAGTTGATAGAATTTACGGCCCCCAGATTAAATTTCTGTTTGAAATTCAGATCAGCAAAAATCTCTTTAACCACCCGCTGACCATCATCGAAATTACCTTCGATAGCGAGATTGAAGACATTATCATCCAGAACCGAGGTCATCTGTTTTTCCTGAACCGGACTGACTTTGCCGTGCGGATGGAGAATGAAAATATTTATATTGTCCTTGCCGCGGATTCCATGAATTGCGGCGCTGCCGGTATCTCCTGAGGTGGCACCGATAATATTTAAAGTTCTTTTTTCCTGTTGCAGGAGATATTCAAAGAGATTGCCGAGAAACTGCAGGGCAACATCCTTGAAAGCTAAGGTCGGGCCGTGAAAAAGTTCCTGGATGTAGAGGCCGTCAACCTCTTGCAGCGGGGCCACCAGAGGGGTTGAAAAAGCGGCGTAGCTTGATTTGATGAGCCGGCGCAAATCGGCAGCAGGAATATCATCACCGATGAACTTGCTAAAGATTGCAAAGGCCAGTTCGGTGTAGGAAAGTTCCGCCAGTTCATTAATCTCATCCCGGGAAAAGGTTGGGATTGATTCCGGGAGCAGGAGGCCGCCGTCGCTGGCGAGCCCCATCATTACTGCCTGAGAAAATGAAATCGGTTCAATCTGGCCCCGGGTGCTGATATATTTCATAAGTTTTAGAGTCCTGATTTTTTTTAGGATTACCTGGCTGAAAACTCATGGACAGCATCGATCATCGCCTTGGCATGGTCGATCGGGGTTGTCGGCAGAATTCCATGGCCTAAGTTAAAGATGTGTCCATTTCGATTTTCAGCCTGCTCGATAATTCTCTTGACCCTCTTTCTGATCTCAGGGATTGGGGCGAACAGGGCGATGGGTTCAAAATTTCCTTGAACCCCATGATCCGGGCCGATAAGATCCCATGCTTTTTTAAGATCCTGACGCCAGTCTAAACCAATTATGTCACCACCGGCGGCAACCACTTGATCAAGCAGGGTTGAGGCCTGATTCGCAAAATGGATTTTAGGAACATCGTATACTTCTAAAGCATCGAAGATTTTGCGGTTGTAAGGGTAGACATATTCAGCATAATCGAGCGGCCCCAGACAGCCGACCCAGCTATCAAAGAGTTGAACCACCTGGGCTCCGGCTTCAATTTGGGCCGAGAGATAGGAGATTACGGTATCGCTGATCATATCCATCAATTTATGGAAAACTTCTGGATTTGCATACATCAAAGTTTTGACATGCTGGTACTGTTTTGAGCCGCCGCCTTCGACCAGGTAGCTGGCCAGTGTAAAGGGCGCTCCGGAGAAACCGATAAGCGGAACTTTTCCTTCAAGCTCACGGCGCAGGATTTTAATTGCCTCCATGACAAAAGGTACCGTTTTATTGGCGTCAATGACTTTCAAACTGGCAAGATCGGCGGCCGAACGGATTGGTTTTTCGACCACCGGTCCTTTACCTTCATAAAACTCAATCGCCGCCCCCATCGGTACCAGTGGTACGAGGATATCTGAGAAGAGGATGGCCGCATCAATTTCCATGCGGCGCAGCGGCTGCAGGGTTACCTCAACTGCCAGTTCCGGGGTTCTGCACATCTCCCAGAAAGAGTATTTTTTACGCAGCTCTCGATACTCCGGCAGATAACGACCGGCTTGACGCATCATCCAGACCGGTGTACAGTCAACATCCTGCCGCCGGCAGGCCCGTAAAAATCGGTAATCATCTTTCATCTTGTAAAAAACTCCTGTAGATATATTTTTTTGAAATGTTCAAACTTTTTGTTGTCTGAGTAGTGGGTTTTACTAACATAGTTGAGCGAACCATTCAAGAAAATTGTCAATCGGTCGATTTTCATTTAAGTGAGGTATGAGGATGGTAAATTTAAGTATTGAGTTGTCACCGCAATTCTGGCGTGACTATGTTGCCGGTCGGAAAAATTCTTTGCCCCGGAAAAAAGTTAACGCTTCTGAAAAGTGGGATCAGATGGCTAAACGCTACCAGAATTTTGCCGATGACAAAGATTTTGTGGCAGAACTTAAATGGATTAAAGAGGGACTTCTAAGGCATGGTATGCTCGGGTCTGAACTTGAAATTATCGATGTCGCCTGCGGTCCCGGAACCCACTGTTTTACATTTGCCGGGATCTGTCGTCAGGTTACCGCGGTTGATGTTTCCGAAAAGATGATTGAGCAGTTAATCTTACGAAAAAACAGAGACGGAGTAGATAATCTGATGGTTGTGTGTCAGGATTTCTATGAGTTTAAGGATCCTGATTTATATGATACAGTCTTTGTTTCAATGAGTCCGATTCTGAATGATCTGGATAGTATCGACCGCCTGCTGGCGATGAGCCGTCGTTATCTGGCTCTGACCTACTGGGCCGGGGTCCGCGACAATCCTCTGTTTAAGCGTTGTTATCGTCTTATATATAACTCAGAATATCATTTTGACGCTTTAGATCTGACGGTAGTTTTTAATTATCTGAATGCCCTTGGATTTTCACCGGAGATAAGTTATCTGCACCCGGTCTGGAAGCGGCGGGAGACCGTGGCAAATACGGTTAACTATATGATCTGGCATCTTGAATTTTATCGTGAATTAAGTGATGATGAGAAAATGTTGATTCAAGAATTGATTGTTGCTGAGGCCGATACAGAAGGTATGGTAAACTATTCTACCAGACTGCGTAAAGGGGCTCTTTTTCTTGATAAAAAAGCCGGCTTTTTTTGATCCTTACAACTTTATTATCTTGGGCATAGTTTAAATAGTATTGACTTGGTATTGTTTATTTGTTATGAATTATCAATAAATAATTATTTGATTTTTTAAGTGATGGAACAGGAGCAGCTGATGACAAACATTAAAAGTGATACCTCAAAAGCAGTAAAAATTATTGATGGTGTCTGGTGGGTTGGCGTTAATGATCACATCAATCCTCTGTTTGAGGGGATGTGGGCCCTGCCCGATGGAATGAGTTATAATGCTTATATTGTCAAGGGGGAGAAAAAAACAGCTCTGATAGAGCTTTCCCGTAATGGTTTCGCCGAACCTTTTATCAAGAAAGTCGAAGAGATTATTCCCTTGGCGGATATCGACTATATTATCCACAATCATCTTGAACCTGATCACTCCGGCATCATTCCGATAATCTATGAGAAATGCCCCGATGCTCAGATCCTGGCTACCGCCAAAGGCAAAAACTTTCTCGAACAATTCTATGGTGAAGGGGAGCGGGTTGCAGCCGTTAAAGACGGGGATTCCATTGATCTCGGCGGCCGGACTCTGCGCTTCTTAAGTTACCCCTGGCTGCATTGGCCTGATACTATGTTCACTTATCTTGAAGAGGATAAAGTTCTCTTCCCCTGTGATGCTTTCGGTGGTTTCGGCGCATTGGACGAGGGTCTGTTTGCTGATGAAAAAGATCTGGATGCCTACTGGCCGGAAGCCAAGCGCTACCTGGGTACGATTGTCGCGTCATATCTGGGACATGTGGTTAAGGCCATCGATAAGTGGGTCAAGGGCGGTATGGGGATAAATATCCTCTGTCCTTCACATGGTCCGGTCTATCGCAATAATCCGATGTCGATTATCAGCCGTTATCAGGAGTGGGCCAAAAATGAAAAAGGCGATAAAGTAGTTATGATTGTCGGTTCAATGTGGGGGAGCACGCATGAAATGGGGGCGATCGTTAAACGCCGCCTCGAACATAACGGTTTAGAGGTCAAATATTTCGATGCCGCTCATGCCGAACCGGGACAGGTTTTAGGGGAGATGTTAAATGCCGGGGGAATTGTTTTCGGGGCACCGACCTATGATGCCAATATCTATCCCCGGCTCGAATACTTTCTGATGCTTTTTAGAAGTAAGAAGAAAAACGGTTTTCCGGTTGCGACCTTTAATCAGAACAGCTGGAAGGTCAATATTACCCCAAAAATAAACAGTTACCTGGAAGATATGAAGTCGCAGATTATTCCGCCTCAGGTGGTTGGCCACGGAAGTCCGGATGACGCTGTGAAAAATGAGTTGGAATTGCTGGCTGACAACCTGACGGCAAGTATGAAAGATGTCTGTTTTGTGCCAATGGGTTGATTGCTGTCAGCGGTTTTAGGCGGCTCGGGGACAATAAAAAAGGCGATGATTCCTCATTTCACATTGAATGAGGTTATCATCGCCATTACCGTAAGTTAGCCTTATCAAATAAAGCTAACCAACTGAAAACAGTTGCAACGTTTAATTGTTGCAACTGTTGTGGAAAAGTGGTGGCGGTGCAGGGAATTGAACCCCGGACACTACGGATATGAGCCGTATGCTCTAACCACCTGAGCTACACCGCCGTAAGTTTTTTTAGGTGTTGAACCGGCAAGGGTAAACACGAAGCGCTTTTTAATGCGTTTTTTTCTCTTTGTCAATCATTTTGTGTGTGAATTTAATTCTTCCAGTCTGAGTTTAGCGTCCCGGTTTTTCATTGACAAGTGTGCTTAAATACTATAACAGAACGCCAACTTTTAATTTGAGATCTATTTTTTTAGTCGTTGTTTAACAGTTAACGTAAGGTGGGGAAAGGAAGGGATAATCACAATGGCACTTAATTTTGATCTGGCAGAAGAACAAGAGATTTTACGTAAAAGTGTTCGTGGCTTTGCGGAAAAAGAGATCGCGCCTCTGGCTCAAGAGCTTGATAGAAACGAGGAATTTTCGCTTGAGTTGACTCGAAAGATGGGAGATCTTGGTCTTTTCGGAATGTTTGTTTCGCCCGAATATGGTGGTTCAGGGCTTGATTATGTTTCATATATCATTGCGGTTGAAGAGATTGCCCGGGTCGATGGCTCGCAGGCCGCAACTGTTGCCGCCGGTAACTCCTTAGGGATTGGGCCGATCTATTATTATGGTAACGAAGAGCAGAAGCAGGAGTGGTTGCCCAGGCTTTGTACGGGCGAGATTCTGGCCGGTTTCGGATTGACTGAAGCGAATGCCGGTTCTGATGCTGGGAACTCAAAAACTAATGCCGTTCTCGATGGTGATGAGTGGGTTATTAACGGCTCAAAGATCTTTATCACCAATGCTTCAGCTCCGAATACCGGGGTTATCATTGTTCAGGCGATTACCGGCAAACGGGCAGATGGCCGCAATGAAGTAAGCTGTATTCTGGTTCCGGCCGGAACCCCGGGGATGGAGTGCCGGGTGATGCACGGTAAGATGATGTGGCGAGCTTCGAATACAACTGAAATCTATTTTGATGATTGCCGGGTGCCGGCTAAGAATATGCTGGGCAACCGGGGTGAAGGTTTCCATCAGATGCTGGCGACCCTCGATGGCGGCCGTTTGAGTATCGGGGCGATGGGTCTCGGCGGGGCTCAGGGTGCCTATGAGAAAGCCTTACGTTATTCACAGGAACGGATTCAGTTTAATCGACCGTTGTTTGACTTCCAGGTGACTCAGTTCAAACTTGCCGATATGGCAATGGAGATTGAACTGGCTCGTAATCTGCTTTACAAAGCCTGCTGGCTGCGCTCTAATAACCGGCCTTTCTCGCGTGAAGCGGCAATGGGCAAGCTCTACTGTTCTGAGGTTATGAGCCGGGTAGTTGATCATGCCGTGCAGATTCATGGTGGTTATGGTTTAATGGAAGAGTATGATGTTGAGCGTTTCTATCGTGACCAGAAACTTTTAGAGATCGGTGAAGGCACCTCAGAGGTTCAGCGTCTGGTTATCGCCCGCTCACTTAAAAATTGAACGAATAATATTGGCTGATTATTACAGAAATCTGCCGCAGACGGTGCGTCTGGTTGAAGTCGCACCGCGTGACGGCTGGCAGAATCTTGCTGAATTTATCCCGACTAAGACCAAGGTCGAGCTCATTGATGAGCTGGCTCGGTGCGGTTTTAAGGAAATTGAGGTGAGCTCTTTTGTCAACCCTAAGGCAATCCCGCAGCTCAGGGATGCGCCGGAGGTTTTTGCTGCAATAAGATCTCTTCCGTCTCTGGTAACTGCGGCCCTGGTTCCTAATCGGCGGGGTTTGGCCCCGGCGCTGGCTGCCGGGATCGGTAAAGTTGTCTTTTTTATTTCAGCCAGTGATACCCATAACCGTAAAAATCTCGGTTGTCCGCAGAGCGAAACTTTAAGTGAAATCGGGGTCATGCTCAAGGATGTTCCGGAAGAAATCCCTCGCCGGGTTTCAATTTCCAATGTTTTTGGTTGTCCCTACGAAGATGTAATTCCTTTTGCTTCGGTGAAACGGCTGGTTGAAAACCTGGCAGCTTTAGGTTTGCGAGAGATTACGCTCTGTGATACTTTGGGAGTTGCCACTCCTGATCAGGTGTATGATTTTTCCGTGAACTTGAAAAAATCTTTTCCGGCAGTCGATTTCGGCCTGCATCTGCATGACAGCTGCGGCCGGGCTTTAGCCTGTGTCATGGCCGGTCTCCAAGCCGGGATAGATCGTTACGATACCGCCGCCGGCGGCTTAGGCGGCTGTCCTTACGCTCCGGGTGCGGCGGGGAATCTGGCGACCGAAGATCTACTTTTTACCCTTGATAAGATGGGTATTGCGACCGGTATCGACAGCCAATCTCTATTGGCCTTTGCTCGCCGGCAATCCAAGTTAACTGTTAGCGGCAGTAGTCATATGCTGGCTTTCAGTCAGAGCTGTGACTGATTTAATCATTGATATAAAACCGCAAATAGGATGGAGTTTAAAAATGTCTGAAGTTATTTTGAGTGAGAATCGTGACGGGGTCCTGATTGTAACCTTGAACCGTCCCGAGAGTATGAATTCATTGAGTCGGGAACTCCTGGCCGCATTGAATAAACTGGTTACTGAAATCAGTGTCGATAAGAGTGTGAGGGTAGTGGTGATTACCGGGGCCGGAGAAAAATCATTCTGCTCCGGAGCTGATCTTAAAGAGCGGGCGACAATGACCCCGCTGGAAGTTAAACAGTATATCCAGATGATTCGCAACACCTTTACCATGGTTGAAAATCTGCCGCAGCCGGTTATCGCTGCGGTTAACGGTTTCGCTTTCGGAGGTGGTACTGAACTGGCTCTGGCTTCCGATATCAGGATTGCTGCCGCCAACGCGACTATGGGGCTTACCGAAACCAGTCTCGGGATTATTCCCGGTGCCGGGGGTACGCAGCGTCTGGTTCGTCTGATCGGTAAAGGTAAAGCTAAAGAGATGGTTTTTACCGCTCACCGGGCCAAAGCCGAAGAGGCTTTAACTATCGGTCTGGTAAATCAGATAGCTCCTGCGGGTGGTCTGCTAGAGGCCGCTCTGACAATGGCGGAAAAAATCAAAAAGAATGCTCCGATCGCTCTCGAAATGGCCAAGTATGCGATTAATTACGGTAGTGAAGTTGATCTCGGTACCGGTCTCGCAATTGAGTCAAACTGCTACGCGGTTACAATTCCTACTAAAGATAGAATCGAAGGCCTTACCGCTTTTCGTGAAAAAAGAGCTCCGGTCTACACCGGCGAATAAACAACCCGTTTAACAGTATATATTTTGTTAAATTAATTGCATAATCAGAAAAATTATTAATTGGAGAAAAACTATGTCTAATCATGATCTGTTTGAT
>JAOZQE010000088.1:0-6771 GCA_029932385.1 bacterium
TCATCTACAAAATTATAATCTACTCCGGATATCTCCCCCTTACGCATGGGCCGAGTAGTATGTGAGACTGAAACTCCGATATCTAAATTTTTTTCAAGTAATAGACGTATCAACGTGGTCTTACCACATCCAGACGGCGCAGAGATTACAATCAGAAAAGGTATATGATTATATGACATTTTGAATCTGCTCTCTGATCTTTTCTAATTCGTTTTTAACTTCCACTACACTTCTGGTTATCTCAAGAAGATTTGCCTTTGAACCAATAGTATTAATTTCACGCAACATCTCCTGCACTATAAATTCCATTTTTTTACCTTTACGATCAGGCGATTGATCATTTATCTCAGATAGAAACTGAGTTATATGAGCACTGAAGCGAACAATTTCTTCAGAGATATCAGCTTTATCAATTAAATGAGCCACTTCTTGTGTTAGCCGAGCTGGATCTAATGTAAATTGTTTATCGGCAATAATGGCATCAATGCGGAGATTAATTCTTTCACGAAAGACTTCCGGCATCAAGAGAGCATTTTCAGAAATAGACGCAATATAATCTTCCAAAATTGAAAGTCGGGTAATGATGTCAAGAGCAAGATGCTCCCCCTCTTGCCGACGTGAGTCAAAATGTTTAGATAGTGCCGCCTGTAAAAGTTGTTCCAATGATTCAGAAACACAATCAATATTGACTTGAGTCTCGACAAAAGCATCTCTTTGTAAAAATGCACTTTGTAAGATGGCCGCCTGCAATTTATCAGAACTCTGCCAGGAGAGATCTTCCAATAGGCTCTCACCGGCCCGACAGAAGTCAGCCACCCATAATGAATTAAAAGAATCGGTTGAATTTAACGTATCGTTATCAGTACATGATAAAGTAGAAAATGAAAATACGACATCGACCTTTCCTCTAAGAATAACCTTCTGAACAACCTTACGAAAAGGGATCTCCAAAGCATTAAGAGAAGAAGGCAAACGAAAACGGATATCAAGATTGCGGCTATTTACTGACTGAATAACACAACGCCATTCTCGATCATCTATTACCGAGATAGCCTCTCCATACCCAGTCATACTCGAAAGATTAGCGGCCAAGTTTTTCACCTCTGACTAAATCTTCATATGACTCACGTTCTCTAATGACAGTAACTGAAGAACCATCAACCAATAACTCAGGCGCACGCGGCCGAGAATTATAGTTTGATGACATAGAGAAACCATAGGCTCCAGCACCCATAACTGCTAACACATCATCCTTATAAAGTTCAGGAAAAGCTCTTTCTTTAGCGAGAAAATCACCCGATTCGCAAATCGGGCCAACAATATCATATTTGGAAAAAGGATCTGAAGCAGAGTGCTGAGAGATGTTGATTTTTTCAATCTTTTGAAAAGCATTATAAAGAGAAGGCCTTAGCAAATCATTCATGCCAGCATCGACAATCGCGAATTTCTTCTCCGATGAATTCTTAATATATTGTATTTTTGTCAACATTACCGCACTGTTACCAACCATTGACCGTCCAGGCTCAAGAACAATGGTCAGATCTAAACCTTCTAGTACCTCAGTAAAAATATCGACTAATTGATTAACTTCTGGAACATCCTCACCATCGTAGTCGATACCTAGTCCACCACCAAAATCAACATAATCAAGTTGTAACCCATGCGATAGTAAATTTTCGATTAGAGCTCTGACTCTAAATGCCGTATCCTTAAAAGGAGATAACTTAATTAATTGAGAACCAATATGACAATCTACTCCAACAAATTTAATATTTTTACAATCATTAAAAGCCTGCAAATAAATTCGTTCCGCATCGACAATAGGGATCCCGAACTTATTCTCTTTTAATCCTGTAGAGATATAAGGATGAGTAAGTGGATCTACATCAGGGTTGACTCGTAAAGTAACCGGTGCAATCAAGCCCATTTCAGCAGCAGTCTCATTAATCAATAGAAGTTCATCTTCAGACTCAACATTAAAGAAAAGAATATTATACTCTAACGCTGAACGAATCTCAGCTGCTGACTTACCAACGCCGGAATAAACAATTTTCCGACCGGGAACACCAGCTAGTTTTGCCCTAAAGAGTTCGCCACCAGAGACAATATCGCATCCTAAACCTTGTTCTGCAATAATTTTGAGTAGATAAATATTCGATGCAGCTTTAACAGAATAACAGACTAAATGCTTATAACCGGCAAGAGCCTGCAAATAGGCCTGGCAACGAGAAAGCAAAAATGACTTACTGTAAACGTAGCAAGGCGTTCCATACTCTGCGGCAATATCAGCAAGGGCAACATCTTCACAATAAAGATTATTATTGCGAAATAAAAAAGGATCCATATAAGTAAAATAAGCTGTCTTAAAAAGATTAACAGAAATAATATAGTGTCACAATCAACCGAAAAAACAAAACTAGAACTTAAGCGAAAATATCATTGCAGTTTTACAGCAATTTCAGGGGTTGAATCACTTTCATTTTTACGATCAGATGAATCAAAGGCAGTTACCCGATAATAATAAGTTCTGCCACCAACCAAATTAACATCGAAATACTCAGGTTGTTCAGGAGTTAAAACAGCAATAATCTGCTCAAGACCAGAAACATCATCTCTCCGGTAAACATTATATCCAACCAAATCTGCTGCACCGGACGAATCCCAGATTAACTGGATACCAGCTTCATGATAAAAGGCCGAGAAATTTTCAAGTTGTGCTGGTGGAGTATAATCACCGGGTGTAATATGAGCTATTTCAGAATAACTACTTTCAATTGAAGACTTCTCAATCTTTGCGACAGCAGTAATTACATACTCATAAGAGTGCCAGTCATTAAGACCTACATCAATGAAATTATTATCACTGATAGCTTGAGGAGTAATTAATCGCCATCTCGGCTCCTGGGTTTCCGGTTGCCGGCGATACACACGAAAATAGAGTTCACCAGAAAAATCTGCTGGTAATACCGGGGCCTGCCAACTCAAATCAACAATAGAGGCAGAAGGAATCAGCTCAACCTGGTAAGGAGGAGTAATTTCAGGGAGAGCAAACAGAGCCAGCTTATTAGAAACTTCACTACTCCAACCACGACTATTAATTGATGTTACTGAAAATACATAAATAAAATCTTTCGGAATTTCAGGTACGGGCAGATAGAATGTCGTCCCTAATTGATAACCTGACTCAGGCTTAAACGGATTGATCGTCAGATAATCAAAAAAGCCCTCGTCGCAATAACGACAACTATCTAAATTTTGGGGCACCTTTTTTAACATTACGTTAAAGGCACTAAGATCTACGGGTTTCGTGTTATCGGAATTTTTCCGTGGTAAACTCCATGAAAGATAACGCTCTCCAGGTTTCACCACCAGAATAAGGTCGGAAATCTTCTCCGCTACAACCAGACTCGGAGGCATCGGATTCCCACGTTTACCGCAGGCACTACAAGAAAATCCCAGACAAAGAGTCAACCCGAGATAAAGCAAAAAATAATCTTTTGTTAAAATCTTATTCACCAAGTATACCATTAAACTTAAATCTGACCATTTTTCAATTCTCTACGCACCAATTCAATCTGCGCTTTAACCTGCTTCCGGGCCGTACCACCAAAAAGGTTTTTAGCATCAACCGCATCCATAGGAGCCAGCAATCTAAAGAGATCCTCAGAGAAAAGTTCAGAGTATTCTCGCCACTGAATAATCGTCAAATCAGTAAAAATAAAATTATTTACTTCACAAAAAGCCACAACTTTACCAACAACCTCATGTGCTGAGCGAAAGGGCAATCCTTTGCGCACCAGATAATCCGCAATTTCAGTCGCCGTAGAAAATCCAGCTCCGGCCTGACGCGCCATAACCTCTTTATTGACCCGCATTTCAGTAATCATCGGTGCCATAATCCGCAATGATCCGACTACTGTATCCAGAGCATCAAAAAAAGGTTCTTTATCTTCCTGCATATCTTTATTATAGGCGAGCGGTAGAGATTTCAGAGTCATTAACAGGTTGACAAGCGAGCCGACCACGCGGCCCGACTTACCCCGAATCAGTTCCGGAACATCAGGATTTTTTTTCTGCGGCATAATAGAGCTGCCGGTGCAAAAGGAATCACTTAAAGAAATAAAATCAAACTGCACCGAAGACCAGAGAACCAGCTCTTCGCAAAAACGGGTCAGGTGGACCATGAGCAGAGAAAAATCGAACAGGGCCTCCGCCACACCATCACGGTCACTGACCGCATCAAGACTGTTGGCGGTCACCCCTTCAAACCCGAGTTCTGCGGCCACACTTTCACGATCCAAGGCAAAACTGCTGCCCGCCAGCGCTCCAGATCCAAGAGGAGAAAGGCTTAATCGCTTACGACAATCGGTAAGACGGCTCAAGTCACGCTTAAGCATTTCAACATAAGCCAGGAGATGATGAGCAAAAAGGATTGGTTGTGCCTGCTGCAAATGCGTAAAACCCGGCATTATAACATCAATATTAGCCCCGGCTTTATCAACCAGAACCAAAATCAGATCAGAAATCAGATCTTCAACTTTAAGCAGTTGGCTGCGTATGTAGAGACGTAAATCAAGCGCAACCTGATCATTACGACTGCGCCCGGTATGCAGACGGCCGGCAACTTCTGGACCAATAATTTCACTGAGGCGACTCTCAATATTCATATGAATATCTTCAAGGGCAACTGAAAAATCAAATTCTCCCTGCTCAATTTCAGCCTTGATCTGTTCCAAGCCCGTAACGATAGGATTGACATCGGCAGCGGGAATAATTTTTTGCCGCCCCAGCATTTTAGCATGGGCGATACTGCCGGCGATATCTTCAGCGTAGAGTCGTTTATCAAAATTAATTGAGGCTGTAAATTCTTCGACCAGTTCATCGGTCGGTGCCGTAAAACGGCCTCCCCATAATTTTTGCGTACTTTTTTTCAATTAACCACAACCTTTTTCTCACGTTCACCAAATAAAAGTGAGCCAACCCTGACGATGGTTGCACCCTCTTCAACCGCGACTTCAAAATCTTTCGACATTCCCATTGAAAGCTGCTTAAAATCCGGAAAAACAGGAATAAATTCTGCTTGAGCTTCAGCAAACAGTTTAAAAAGAGACCGAAAATAGGGACGACTCGCTTCAGCTGATGCACCAGCCGGAGGAATCGCCATCAAACCTTCAATCGACAACCCTTCTATATAACCTATTTCCCTAAGAAAATCAAACAGGCTTGCGGCCGGAATCCCGGCCTTGGTAGCTTCATCACCGATATTCACCTGTACTAAAACCCGGGCCTTAAATTTACCGGCAACTGCCTTACGCGCCAAACCCCGGGCCAACTTCACCGAATCTAGACCATGAAAGAGGTGAAAACCGTTATTATAAAATTTAACTTTATTACTTTGCAGATGGCCTATAAAGTGCCACTGCAAAGGCAAATTGCGGTCCCGAGCCTGCGCCATCTTATTGACACAGTCCTGAATATAATTCTCGCCGAAATGAACCTGGCCGGCGCCAGCCGCATCTTCAATCCGGGCAAAGGGAAAGGTTTTGCTGACCGCTACCAGGGTAATCTCATCCGGATTACGACCGCAACGCTCACAAGCTGTGATAATCCGATTCTGCACCGCCGTAAGACGTATCTTAAATGTTGTACTCACGATTTAAATATATTCCCAGTAAACCAGTGTAGCCGGAACCAAAAAGCTTTCCTGCAAAAATTCCCGCTTAAGCCAGCACAATTACTTTACAGGCCAAAAGTTCCGAAATCACCAGCGGCATTGGCAAACCTATCACATTGGTCGGGGAGCCTTCGATGGCTTCGACAAAAGCCCCGCCCAACCCCTGTACTGCATACGACCCGGCTTTATCCAGAGGTTCACCGGTCGCAATATAGGCCTTGATCTGAGCCTCCGACAGAGCCGCAATTTTAACCCGGCTTGAATCAATCCGGGTTACCAGATGTTTAGCCTCCGGATAATGCAAGGTAAAAGCGGTTAAAACCTGGTGCCAGTTTCCAGCTATCGCAGACAGCATCTTCACCGCCGCAGATTTATCTTCGGGTTTACCCAGAACTTCACCCTGCAACACAACAATCGTATCTGCGGCCAGAATCCAACTTTCAGAAAATTCCCCCGCTACCGCCAAAGCTTTCTCCTGCGCCATCCGGGTCACGAAATCGGGAGCTGATTCAGCCGCAAAACGGGACTCCTCAATATCGGCATTAGTAAGGGAAAACTCAATCCCCATCTGGCCTAAAAGCTCGCGCCGCCGCGGTGACTGGGAAGCCAGTACCAGAGGAGCTATGGTTTTATACAAACTTAATACTCCGTATACGGCTCGTGCCGAATCTTGATAAACCAAAGCAGAAATGCTGAAATAATCAATCCCAGACTGATCCATTGTGAAGTCGAAAAACTGTAGAGAAACCCCCGAGGGTCACCACGCCAGAATTCCACCGTAAAACGCAACAAGCCGTAAAACAGCATATACACAACTACCAGTGTCCCGCGCCTGATATTCCGTCGAGAAAGGAAAAACAGGATGGCGAAGATTGCAATATCAGCAATCGAATGATAAATCTGGGTCGGATGTAGCGGTTGATTAAGCGGCGCGTGCGAGATGGGATCGGAAAAGGTAATCGCCAACCCGTTCGCACAGGATTTACCATAACAGCAACCGGCGGAGAGACAACCCAGACGGCCAACCGCCTGCGCTAATACCAGCCCCGGAGTGGCCACATCGAGAATTTCAAGCACCGGTTTCCGCCAACGGCGAA
>JAOZQE010000088.1:6871-8244 GCA_029932385.1 bacterium
AAATCCGAGCGCCACAAAAAAACCATACGTATGGAGGGTCAGAGGGCCGATTTTCAGAAGGATTGGATGCATTAATTAAATATTTAAGGCTGAAACTTGAAAGCCTGCAGCTAAAAGATTGCAAAAAAAGTAAAACGACATATATCAACTTTTACCTTCCCGCCAGATCGACAATAAGGCATCAACCAGGAGCAGGGTTACTCCTATGCTGATTGCACAATCAGCAATATTAAAAGCGGGCCAGTGGTAATTCTGCCAGTAAAAATCGAGAAAATCGACAACTTTCTCGTAACGCCAGCGATCAATCATATTGCCGAAAGCCCCGCCGACCACCAGGGCCAGACCAAAACGGGATACTTTTTGCAGGTTCTTCTCATGAAAATAGTAGAATATCACAAGACCTACCGTAGCCCCGGAGAGAGCCAACAGCCAATATGACTTTATCGAGCTCTCGATTCCGCTGAATACCCCGAACGCGACCCCGGAGTTCATAACCAGGGTCAGGGAGAAGAAGCCGTCGACAACCTTCTTCGGATATATCGGTGAGAGTTGTTGTAAGGCAAGTAATTTGCTCCACTGATCCAGAACCAGAACCAGGATGACAATAACCAGCAGGGAAATTAAGCGGCCCCCTCTCAGTTTCCAGCTTGTGCCCGCACCTTTCTCGCTACTCACTTAATCTAAAGCCGCCCGGGCTTTAAGACGCAGAGCCTGGAGTTTGATAAAACCTTCGGCATCAAACTGATCGTAAACCATGTCCTCTTCGAAGGTTGCCATCTCCGGCTGATAGAGTGAAAATTTAGATTTGCGGCCGACCACTATGCAATTTCCTTTATAGAGTTTAAGACGCACGGTACCGGTAACATTTTCCTGAGTCTTATCAACCAGAGCCTGCAAAGCTTCCCGCTCAGGGGCAAACCAGAAACCATTGTAGACCATCCGGGCATATTCCGGAATCAGGGAATCTCTTAAATGCATCTCATCGCGATCCATCGTCAACGACTCAACCGCCCGCCGGCCATGATAGAGAATAGTTCCGCCCGGAGTCTCATAGACACCGCGTGATTTCATGCCGACAAAACGGTTCTCAACCATATCAACCCGGCCGATGCCGTTGGCTCCGCCCAATTCATTGAGACGGGTTAAAAGTGCCGCCGGCGAAAGTTTCACACCATCAACCGCTACCGGATCACCTTTTTCAAAATCAATCTCACAATAGGTCGCCTGATCCGGAGCCTTCTCCGGTGAAACCGAAAGCTGAAACATATCTTCATCCGGCTCGTACCAGGGATCTTCCAAGACCCCGCCCTCAAAACTAATATGAAGCAGGTTACGGTCGGAACTGTAGGGTTTCTCTTTTGAGACCGGAATTG
>JAOZQE010000089.1 GCA_029932385.1 bacterium
CTCACAGGTTTCCAGAAAATTGTCGATGAACCGAAGGATATTTTTGACAATGAGCTTGACAGCGCCACTTATATCACCTACAAGGCCACAGCCCCGGTCGCTGCTTTCCAACTCAACGGTGACGGCGAGATGCTTGATGCCCTACCGGGACGCTAGTATTGCTGACTCAACAGCAAAATCGCAAAATGATAATCAGGAGATCTAATGCTTAAAGGTTTTCAGAAAAAATATCTCAAAGGTCTGGCCCATGCCTATAAACCGTTAGTTCATATCGGGCAGAAAGGCCTGAGCGAAAATCTCTCCGCCGCCCTTGAAGAGACCCTTGACAGCCATGAATTAATCAAAGTCAAGTTTATCGATTTCAAGGAGAAAGAGCAGAAAAAAGAGCTCCTCAAGAAAATTGAGGCGGAGACCCTTTGTGAACTGGTGGGCATGACCGGTCATATCGCCATCCTTTTTCGCCAGAATCGTAACCCCGAAAAACGCCGGATTATAGTTCCTGAACAGACATAGTCTGCCGGGGAATAAACTCGATTAATTACCGGCAGTTTTGTAACAGAGCTTAAGATCATTATCATAGACTCTGGGTTACCGGATCATAATCTTAACCTATTTATAAGTCTCCATGGAGAAAATCTGCAACCATGAGTGAAGAAGTCAACAAGATCATCTACTCGATGATCAGAGTCAGTAAGAAATACGATAATAAACCCATTTTAAAGGATATCAGCCTCTCCTATTTTTACGGGGCCAAAATCGGGGTTCTGGGCCTTAACGGCTCCGGGAAATCGACCCTGTTGCGAATCCTTGCCGGAGTTGAAGAGGAGTTTGACGGGGAAACCACAATTGCTCCCGGCCTTACGGTCGGTCTCCTCGAACAGGAACCACAACTTGATGAGAGTTTAAGTGTCCGGCAGGTGGTCGAGCAAGGGGCCCAGGAAACTGTTGATCTTTTAAGTGAGTATAACCGGATAAATGAGCAATTTGCCGAGCCCATGTCAGATGATGAGATGGAAAAGCTGATTGCGCGGCAAGGTGTAGTCCAGGAAAAACTTGATAATAGTGATGCCTGGGATCTTGATGCCCGTCTCGATATGGCGATGGAGGCATTACGTTGTCCCCCGGCTGATACCAATGTCGGGATTCTTTCCGGTGGCGAGAAACGCCGAGTCGCTCTCTGCCGCCTGCTCTTGAGAAAACCTGACATCCTGCTGCTCGATGAGCCGACCAATCATCTTGATGCTGAGACCGTCGGCTGGCTCGAGATGCACCTGAAACGCTATGAGGGAACCGTAATCGCAGTAACCCATGATCGTTATTTTCTCGACAATGTCGCCGGTTGGATCCTAGAACTTGACCGCGGCCACGGTATCCCCTGGAAAGGTAACTACTCATCCTGGCTGGAGCAGAAAGAGAAACGCTTGGAACAGGAAGAAAAATCCGAGTCGGCCCGCCGCAAAACCTTACAACATGAACTCGAATGGATCAGAATGTCACCCAAAGGCCGGCGCTCGAAATCTAAAGCCCGCATTACCGCCTACGAAGAGCTTCTGGGAAGTGAAGGTGAAAATCGGGGCCGTGATCTTGAAATCTATATCCCGCCGGGGCCACGTCTCGGCAAAGTGGTAATTGAGTGCCAGGACTTAAGTAAATCATTCGGCGATACGCTCCTTTTTGAAAATCTCGATTTTGCTCTGCCCCCGGGCGGCATTGTCGGCGTCATCGGCCCCAACGGAGCCGGGAAAACCACCCTTTTCAAGATGATTACTGAACAGGAAAAGCCTGACTCCGGCACCATTCATCTCGGCGAAAGTGTTAAACTTGCCTATGTTGATCAGAACCGCGATGCGCTTAATCCTGAAGATACGATTTGGGAAGCAATTTCGGAAAAACAGGAAACCTTGAATCTCGGCAACCGCGAAATTAATTCCCGGGCCTATGTCGGCCGTTTCAATTTCTCCGGTTCGGAACAGCAGAAGAAGGTCGGTCTGATGTCGGGCGGCCAGAGAAACCGGGTTCATCTGGCCCGGATGCTGAAATCCGGGGCCAACGTTATTCTTCTTGATGAACCGACCAATGACCTTGATGTCAATACTTTAAGAGCTTTAGAAGAGGCCCTGGAAAACTTCGCCGGCTGCGCCGTCATCATCAGCCATGACCGCTGGTTCCTGGATCGCATCGCCACCCACATCCTGGCGTTTGAAGGTGACAGCCAGGTAGTCTGGTTCGACGGTAACTATTCCGAATATGAAGCTGACCGCAAAGCCCGTCTCGGGGCCGCCGCCGATCAGCCTCAGAGGATTAAATACCGGCATCTTACAAGAAATTAATTATTTACAGGAGTATACAGTGAAGATAGGTTTTATCGGAATCGAGCTTGAAGAAGGCAAGGTTAAATTTAATGATAAGAATCTTAACGCTCTTGAAAAGAAAGACAAACCGAAAAAAGTTACCCCTTTTTTTGCTGAGTTTGTTCAGGACAAATCAGATCTGCATGAGGAATTGGCTCAGGTTGATGCCATCATTATTCCGCAAGAGAGCATCCTCGACCTGCTTATCCTTGATATCGAGAAACTTGAGATCCGCCTGGAACGAGCCGAGAATGAGGTGGAGAAAAAACTGCTGCAGGCAGCCCTTGATAAACTCGAGGAGGAGATTCCGCTTTGTGATGCCGGCTTTAACCCTGAAGATGAAACCATAATCTTAAGCGCCGCCCCCTTCAGCCTCAAACCTGTAATTCAGATAAACGGTGATGAAAATAGCGCTGACCTGATTGATCAGGTCTTACAAAAAACCGGCTACATGTTTTTCTACACCACCGGCCCCTCTGAGTCACACGCCTGGCTCGTCAAAAAGGGATCTGATATCATCACCTGTGCGGCCAAAATCCACAGTGATCTGGCCCGGGGTTTTATCAAAGGAGATGTTGTCGACTTTGATGATTACCTTGAATGTCACAATTTCAATGAGTGTAAAAGCAAGGGCATTGCCCGGGTCGTCGACCGGGATTATGTTGTTCAGGCGAATGAAATTATTGAAATCCGTTTCAATGTCTGAGCTCCGATAAAATAAAAAAATTATCTTTATGAGAAAATACCCTTGCATTATTATTTCAATTAGAGTATTGTGCGCGAATTCAAGTCAGTAAACGCCTAATTAAGTTGCTGACAATTTAACAACGCCATGTCAAATATGGCACATTTTGCAAGAGGATGTTATGTCAGAGATAGTCGAAGGAACAGTAAAGTGGTTCAATGATGAGAAAGGTTTTGGATTTATTGAACAGGAAGGTGCAAGTGATGTTTTCGTTCATTTCAGCGCTATCAACGGCAGTGGCCGTAAAACCCTCCACGAAGGCCAGAAGGTCTCCATGGAAGTAACTCAAGGTCAGAAAGGCCCTCAGGCTGAGAATGTAACTGCCCTGTAAGAATTAAATTACATCAAAACAGACGGCACGATCGCTTACGCGATCGTGCCGTCTGTTTTTTTATGCCTGCTTCATTAAAGATAGCATATAATGTATCATCTATGCTACACTTCTGTATAATTATTGATACATATAAATTACCCGATATCACCAACCGAAGTTCGCAATCCATGACGTTTCATTTTCTTGTAAAGAAGAGTACGATGAATACCAAGTTGACGGGCTGCCTGACTTTTATTTCCCTGAGACAGATTCAACGCCTGACGAATTGCTTTCAGTTCACTCAGAGCCACAATATCGGCCAGAGACTGACCAGCACCCTGAATTCCCAGCACACCTTGTTGCTGATGCAAATAAAATGGAATATCCGCCAAACTAATTAGATCATGTTCAATCGTTGCCAGAATCTGCCCTAAAACATTACTCATTTCTCGAACATTACCTGGCCAGTCATAGAGCAACAAAGCATTGGCCGCTTCAGAACCGAGAACAACCTCAGGCCGAAACAGATCATGGACCATTTCGTTCAAAAGACTGCGGGCCAGGAAGATTATGTCCTCCCGCCGTTCACGCAACGGTGGAATAACCAAAGGGATACCTTTAAGACGATAATAGAGGTCAGCCCGAAATGAGCCCTCTTTTATTTTTTCAACCAAGCTGTTATTGGTCGCCGCTATAAGCCGAAAATTTGAGCGAATAGGAACAATGCCACCAACCCTCTCGAACTCTTTTTCTTCAAGAACCCGTAACAGTTTCGGCTGCATTTCAAGTGGCATATCACCAATCTCATCCAAAAAAATTGATCCCTGATCAGCCAGTTCAAACTTACCTGGTTTACCTGAAGTATGAGCCCCTGTAAAAGCTCCTTTTTCGTAACCAAAAAGCTCAGCTTCGAGCAACTCTCGCGGGATTGAAGCGCAGTTTATCCGGATGAAAGGATGAACTCGGCGATTACTGGCATGATGGATAGCTTGTGCAAACATCTCCTTACCGGTTCCCGACTCCCCGGTAATCAAAACCGGGAAAGAGGTTGCTGCCGCCTTTAATGCTTCCCGTTTAAGTCGTACCATAATTGAACTTTCAGCAATGATACTGTCGAATGTGTAGCGCGTCGAACGTAGAGATAAAAGCTCCTTTTCGTAAAGTTTGACCTTGCTCTCAAGCAACGAGAGACGTTCTGCCAATTTTTTAACGTCACCGACATCCTTGAATATCACCTGTCCGAAAACGGCAATAACCTGGCCATTTTTTTTAACCGGAATACGTTGAACCACCATATCCTGATTCTTCAGGCGGTGAGTTTTATTCATCTCCATTATGCCCGTCTTCGCAACTATATGCATACGGGTATTTTCGATGACCTCGGTCACATGTTTACCAATCTGAGCCGCCGGATCAACCCCCAGAAAACTTCCATACGGTGAATTTAAAAAAATAATTTTACCTTCTGCATCGGTAACAATAACACCGTTCTGAATATTTTCAATAATCAGCTGGCAGAATTCCAGAGCTGACTCCAACTCTGATCTTGATACTTTCTTTACCATTGTCACCCCGAAAACTGATGGCTCATCATGAACCGACGCTGTTATGTAGACTATTTGCTACATAAATATAACATATGCACCGCAAACCGTCAATAAAAGAACTATTTACAAATCAGATCAACGTTCCCCCAATCATACTCAGAAGTTATTGTTTTATATAACATTCCTCAATCAAATGATTTAATTTTAAAACAAAATTTTATCTTGGTTTATTTATTGCTATGTACATAACAAACATACATGGTCAACAACATAAAATAAGGAATCGAGATCATGATTAAAAATAAAACTGTAATAGTCACTGGTGCCGGCAGTGGCATCGGCAAAGCTATAGCTATTCATTTTGCAAATCAGGGAGCCCAGATCGTAATTGCCGACCTTAATGAGAAAGCAGCTCAGGAACAGTCTGACAAAATCAATAACAATAACGGCACATCTATAGCTATCGGCTGCGACGTCGCCAACGAACAGAGCGTTAATGAAATGGTTCGGAAAACGGTCGCTAACTTTGGCACGGTTGACATCCTGATCAACAACGCCGGGCTACAATTTATCAGTAAAGTTGAAGACTTCCCTCTTGAAAAATGGAACCAATTAATTTCGGTCATGCTGACCGGAACTTTTCTCTGCACCAAAGCTTGCGTTCCTTATATGAAAAAAAATAACTGGGGCCGAATTATCAATATCGCTTCAGCTCACGGCAAGACACCATCGCCCTGGAAATGTGCTTACGTTGCCGCAAAACACGGCATTATCGGTTTCACTAAAGTAATGGCCTGCGAATTGGCAGAATGGGATATCACCGCTAATTCAATCTGCCCGGGTTATGTTCTTACACCACTTGTTGAAAAACAGATAATTGACCTCGCCAAACAGCATGGCATCAATGAAGATCAAGTTCCGGAACAGGTACTCCTGAAAAACCAACCCTTAAAAAAGCTGGTTTCAACCGATGAACTTGCCGGCCTTGCTCTCTACCTTGCGGGACCAGCGGCCCAATGTATTACCGGCCAAGCTTTGAGCATCGACGGCGGCTGGACCTATTCGTAAGATCTTAAAATTAAAAACCTGCTACAATAACTCTGGCAGAATAAGCTGCAAGAGTGTCAAATAAACCGATTCGCAAAAGGAGAAAGAAGATGAAGAAGAGTTTATGGTTATTGGTCGCAATTGTTTTCACGCTGTCGCTTTTCACCCTTTCGACCAGCGCCGAAGCTGCAAAACGAGAAAAATTCGGTACCGACGCCAGGCATAAAGAGGTCAAACGTTTGAAGGTTGAAACCTCCAGCGAAAAACCGATTCGCTGGAAAATGGTCATGCCTTGGTCCAAAGGACTGCTCTTTTTTGACTACGCCCAGCACTTTGCCGACTCGGTACGCCTGACCTCCGGCGGACGCTTAAATATCAAATGTTTTTCCGCCGGCGAGCTGGTTCCTGCGATGCAATGTTTTGATGCGGTGAGCAAGGGTTCGGCCCAGTGCGGCCATGACTGGCCCGGCTACTGGAAAGGCAAAAATGAATCCTTTGTCGCTTTCGCTTCAGTTCCCATGGGTCTTGATGCCGAACTCTACAATATCTGGCTCTATGAACGCGGTGGCGCCGAGATGATGAATGAACTCTACGGCCGCTACAATATGGTTGCTCTGCCCGGTGGTCAAGGTGGTCAGGAAATGGGCTTTTTCTCCAATAAACGAGCCACTAAACTCAAAGATTTTAAAGGTATGAAGGTCAGAACTCCGGGTTGGTTTATGGACATCATGAACCAGATGGGCGCTTCAGTCAGCCCCCTGCCCGGCGGCGAAGTCTATCTCGCTCTTGAACGCGGTGTTATCGATGCCGCCGAGTTTTCAACCCCGGCCCTCAACTATCCGATGGGTTTTGATGAGATCACCAAATACGTTATCGAACCCGGTGTCCATCAACCCGCCTGCCAGTTCGGGCTTTTCTTTAACAAAGATGCCTGGAATAAACTACCCGAGGATCTTAAGTGGATTGTCAAAATCTGCGCCAAGGAGACTCAGCTCTGGAGTTACAACTGGACAACCAATCTTAACATCAAGGCGATCGAACTATTCAAGAAAAATGTTGAATTCGTCAAAATGGACAAAGATACTATTATCGGCTTCAAAAAAACTACCCAAACCTACCTTAACTCTCTAAAAGCTAAACATCCCGATGTCAAAAAGGTTCTTGACTCCCAGGATGCCCTTATAGATGATTTCGCCGATTGGCGCGAGATCCGCTCGGGCATCACACCCTGGCCCTATGAAACCTTTATCGGCGGTAAAACCAACGAATAAATGGCGGCGTAAAAAATCCGATCTTCTGCGTCGTAGTAGTTTTTCAGACACTCGACATACTACTTGTATGGTCTCGCGCCTGAAAAACTACTACTCCTTGTATATCGATTTTTTTACTTAGCCATCCCGCAACAAAATAGGGTCTAAAACCCTGACAACATATCCGGTATAAGTCATGAATATTGTAAATTCATGGCTTATGCCGGATACTAACAAAAAATTTATTTTTACACTATCCGGTGAAAAAATGAGCCATCCATTATGCCATAAGATTAATCACCTTAACGAAAAAATCGGTCGTCTGAGTGCCCTGTTAATCTTACCGATGGTTGGGGTTGTCGTCTACGAGGTTGTCATGCGTTACGTATTTACCGCGCCAACCTCCTGGGGTTTTGAAACCACAACATTCATTTACGGAATCCACTATATTCTCGGAATGAGTTACACCCAACTCCATAACGGCCATGTTTCAATCGATATCTTTGAGTCCCGACTGCCTACGAGAAAACGATCAATACTAAGCGTTATCACTAACTTGCTTATCTTTTTCCCAACCTTCACCTGCATGACCATCTTTTCCTGGGTTTACGCCCTTGATTCATGGAAAAACTGGGAACACCAGTCGACCAGTTGGGGACCCCCGATCTACCCATTTAAAACATTAATGGCAGTCGGTTTCACACTGCTTTTTATCCAGATGTTTGCCAAGTTGCTCCAGGACTTAAGCTCCATCAGCAACAAGCCTGAAGAGGTGACGTCATGAGTCCGGAAATTCTTACCATCCTGATGTTCTCAACCCTGATCGTCGCCATTGCTCTAGGTCACCCCTTAGCCTATACTCTAGCCGCCGTCGCCGCCCTTTTCGGACTTATCGACAACGGTTTTAATATCCCCATACTCTTTGACATGTTCGCCAACAACTCCTGGGGCCTGATGCAGAACTATGTCATTGTCGC
>JAOZQE010000022.1 GCA_029932385.1 bacterium
CCTCATACAGATTAGACAAGTACAGGGTATTTAAATCTTACCTTCCAGTATAAACTACTAACAACAAGCCGGAAAAAAATCCATAAGAAATACTCAAACTGGTAATAATCGCCGGATCTCTGTGCAACCTCTACTCAAACGGCTGCTTCTGCAGCCCGGAGCTGGCCGCAGGCGGCACTGATATCCGCCCCCTTGCTGCGCCGGGTCATAACCATAAGCTTATGCTGCTGGAGAAAATTGACAAAATCTACAATCCGCTGATGCTCGGGCCGCTTGAACGACAACTCCGGATGTTCATTAAA
This sequence comes from bacterium, assembly GCA_029932385.1. Lineage (GTDB taxonomy): Bacteria > Desulfobacterota > Anaeroferrophillalia > Anaeroferrophillales > Tharpellaceae > Tharpella. Next base: position 303 of record JAOZQE010000022.1, read on the forward strand.
AGGAATCAGATTGATCTTGACCGGCAAGTTCCCGACCAGCTCAACCAGACGGCCGGCATCTTCCAACGAGTCATTCAAACCAGCAAACAGAATATATTCAAAGGTTATTCGCCGCTGGTTAGTCGCCGGATAAGTGCGGCAGGCAGCCAACAGTGCATCAAGATTATAGCGGCGGTTAACCGGCATCAGTTCACTCCGCAGGGTATCATCTGCGGCATTGAGAGAGATTGCCAGAGAGACATGGGTCAGTTTCCCGAGTTCAATAATTTTCGGAACCAGACCGCAGGTTGAAAGGGTCAGCCGACGGTTGGAAAACTGAAGTCCGTCATCATACATAAGAATTTCGAGAGCCTTGACAACCTCGGTGAAGTTATCGAGCGGCTCACCCATGCCCATCATGACAATATTGGATATCGTACCCCGACCCTGGCTCTCAGGCGCAACAATCTCAGCCACCTGAATAACCTGATCCACAATTTCAGCTGTACTCAACTGGCGCTCGAAGCCGGATCCTCCGGTCAGACAGAAACGACACCCCATCCGGCATCCAACCTGAGTTGAAATACAGAGTGTCAAACGACTCTTTTCGGCAATCAGAACCGTCTCAATTGTATGTTCATCTTCTAATCTGAAGAGAAATTTACGGGTTCCATCCTGAGACAACTCCTCTTTGACAAGTTCAATCTGACCGATATAGGAAAAGTCCTGCAGATGCTTACGACAAAGCTTAGAAAGATTATTCATCTCACCAATGTCCCGAACCCGCTGCAGATAGAGCCAGCGGATAACCTGATCCGCCCGGTAACGCTCCTTCCCGATCCCGGCCAGCCGCTCAACCAGCTCCTGACGCGTCATGCCTTTAAGATTAATTTTATTCATAGAAAAACTGTTTATTGAATCCAGCAAAATACTGGTTCCGCACAAGCAATAAAGGGTGCGAAGAATAACCCATGTTTTTACTCTTCGTACCCTCTAAAACTACAGGCTACCTTGAAATTATCTTTTCAAGACAGCCTACATAAAAAACTGAAGATCAGATCCGACCGCGGTCTCCATTATTTATTTTTAAGCCAACGGTCATTAGCCAGGCCCAGTTGTTTAACCTTGTAATTCATCACCCTTTTACTGATTCCCAACATCTCGGCTGCATCTTTCTGTACCCAGTTACAGGCCTCCAGAGTTTCAACAATCAGAGAACGTTCGACATCATCCAGTTTCAGGCCCTGTGACGGCAGCTTAAACATCGACCCCATTTCACAGCCACACTCATCTTTTCTCATATCACACATAAAGAGCAGATCATTTAAGAGGATTTCCGGACCGTCAGTCATCAAAACCGCTCTCTCAATACAGTTCTGCAGCTCACGGACATTTCCCGACCAGTGATGTTTCTGGAGAAAACGGGCGGCATCGGGATGGAGAGTACGGATATTCTTCTTTAAATCGGCAGAAAATTTACGAATAAAGGATTCTGCCAAAAGAGGAATATCATCACGCCTTTCCCGTAGCGGCGGCAGGTGGACGTTAATCACGTTGATCCGGTAAAAAAGATCTTCACGAAAATCTCCCTCCCGGATAATCTTGGCCATATCCTTATTTGAAGCGGAAATGATGCGGGCATCAACCTTGATGGTTTTATCTCCACCGAGACGCTCAAACTCCTTCTCTTGCAGAACCCGAAGCAGTTTCGCCTGGGTACCCAGACTCATATCACCAATCTCATCAAGAAAAAGAGTGCCCTGATCCGCCTGTTCAAATCGACCGATACGCTGCCGGCTGGCCCCGGTATAGGCACCTTTTTCATGACCGAAAAGTTCACTCTCAAGCAGATTATCATGCAGAGCGGCACAGTTTACTTTAATAAAGCTTTTCGCCGCCCGGGGGCTGCTGTAATGAATCGCTCCGGCCACCAGCTCTTTCCCGGTTCCGGTCTCTCCCGAAATCAAGATACTGGAGTTACTGGCCGAAACTTTCTCGAGAAGGGCAAAAACCTGCTTAATCGCTTCACTCTCACCAATAAAATTATCGAAACGGTAGATAATGTTACGTTCGTGCCGCAGATAGGTCAGTTCATGCTCATAAAAACGCACTTTGAGGGCTTTTTCGATCCGCAGACAGAGTTCCTCAAGGCCATAGGGGCGCTGGATAAAATCGGCCGCTCCGGCCCGCATTACCGCCGCCACCTGATCGACCGAGATTTTCTCCGCCATCAGGATGACAACCGTGGATGAAAGAATCGCATCTTCTCCCAGAAGAAATTCCACCCCGCCACCCGACAGCAGGGATACTTCAGCCAGAAGCAGCTGGCAGGATGATTTCTTAAGCTGAATCCGGGCTTCTTCACCGCAGTCAAATAAATCGACCTGAAAACCAAGTTCACGCAGAGCCTCTGCCGTCTCCTCTCGAAGCCGGCTCTTACGATCAACGATGAAAATGTTACCCGCCTGATCCATAGCTTTATCCTTTATTCCCATTCTATAGTTCCCGGAGGCTTGGATGAAATATCATAGACCACCCGGTTGACACCTCTGACTTCGTTGATAATCCGATTGGCAATACGGCCCAGAAGATCATAAGGCAGGCGTACCCAGTCAGCAGTCATCCCATCACGACTGTTGACCGCCCGTAAAGCAATCACCTTCTCATAGGTGCGTTCATCGCCCATAACACCAACGGTTTTAACCGGGATGAGCACGGCAAAGGACTGCCATATTTCATTGTAAAGTCCGGCAGTGCGAATCTCATCAAGCAATATCGCATCCGCCTGCCGCAGAATTTTGAGACGATTTTCGGTAACCTCTCCCAGTATCCTGATAGCGAGCCCCGGTCCCGGAAAGGGCTGACGGTCAACCACTTCGGAAGAGAGACCAAGTTCGCGGCCGACCTCCCGCACCTCATCCTTGAAGAGCTCACGCAGGGGCTCCACCAGTTCCAGTTTCATGTGCTCAGGCAGGCCGCCGACATTGTGATGACTTTTAATCACTGCCGACGGGCCCTTGAAAGAGACACTCTCAATCACATCCGGATAGAGGGTTCCCTGGGCCAGAAAATCTACATCCTCGATTGTATGCGCCTCATCTTCAAAAACCCGGATAAACTCATTGCCGATAATCTTGCGTTTCTTTTCCGGATCGGTAACTCCGGCCAGAAGATCCAGGAAACTGCGGCTGGCATCGACATAGCGCAGGTTCATTTTGAAATGACGGCCATACATCTCCTGCACCTGGGTGGCCTCATCGTGCCGTAAAACTCCATTATTGACAAAAATACAGGTCAGCTGATCGCCTAAAGCTTTGTGCAGAAGCATGGCGGCCACCGAGGAGTCGACCCCGCCGCTCAAGCCTAAAATAACCTTACCGTTCCCGACCTGGGAGCGGATATCGGCAATTGTGGTCTCGATAAACGAATGCATCGTCCAGAGACCGTGGCAACCACAGATCGAATAGACAAAGTTCTTTAAAACCTGTTGACCATGTTCGGTATGAACCACTTCAGGGTGAAATTGCAGGCCCCATACCCGTTTTTCATGATTGGCAAAGGCTGCGATCGCGGCATTCTCGGTCGCTCCAATTGCTGAGAAACCATCCGGCAGCCTGAGTACCTTATCACCGTGACTCATCCAGACCTGTTCCGGGAAATTCAACTTTTCCCACAAGGAATCGTCGGTTAATGATTTAAGGCTGGCCATGCCAAATTCACGCTGTTCCGAGTGGCCAACCTCGCCGCCAAGCTGTTCCGCAATCTCCTGCATACCGTAGCAGATACCTAAGATCGGAACTTCAAGCCCAAAAACCCCGGCATCGACATGCGGCGCACTGCTGCCGTAGGTACTTGAGGGACCGCCGGAGAGGATAATCCCCCGGGGAGCAAATTTACGAATCTTGTCGAGATCAAGATTGAATGGATGAATCTCGCAGTAGACCTTCTGTTCACGTACCCGGCGGGCAATCAACTGGGTATATTGTGAACCAAAATCGAGAACCAGGATCTTCTCTTCATGAATATCATGCTGCTGCATAGTTTTCCTTTAGTACCTTACAGGTTATTTTCTGGTTTGAAAAACAAGAAAATGTTCTGATAAGAGTACTTATTTGCGGGCCACTGAAGTCCATTGGGTTACTGGATTTGTTCCCGCATTAATTATTCCAAACGATAATTGGGAGCCTCTTTCGTAATGATAACATCATGAACATGGCTCTCACGCAGGCCGGCAGGGGTTATTCTGGTCATCTTCGTATCATGCCGCAGCGCTTCGATCGTAGCACATCCGGCGTAGCCCATTCCCGAACGCAGCCCGCCGAGCAGCTGATAAATACTGGAAGAGAGGTAACCTTTGTAGGGAACCCGGCCTTCAATCCCTTCCGGCACCAGCTTTTTCTGATCATCAATCCCATCCTGGAAATAGCGATCCTTACTCCCGGATTGCATCGCCCCTAAAGAGCCCATACCCCGATAAAGTTTATAACTGCGACCCTGATAAAGAATAGTTTCACCGGGACTCTCTTCGGTACCCGCGAACAGGGAACCGATCATCACGGTTTGCGCCCCGGAGGCAATCGCTTTAACAACATCACCGGAAAATTTTATGCCGCCGTCGGCAATCATCGGAATACCGTATTTTTCCGCGACAACATTACAATCCATCAAGGCACTGACCTGCGGTACCCCGATCCCAGCGACAATTCTGGTCGTACAGATCGAACCCGGCCCGATACCGATCTTGATGGCATCAGCACCGGCCTTGATCAGAGCTTCGGCACCGCCGGCGGTTGCCACATTTCCGACTATCAACTGGCAATCAAAATCTCTCCGGGTCGCAGTTACGGCATCGAGTACCCCCTGGCTATGGCCATGAGCGGTATCAATGACAATAACGTCAACACCGGCCTTAATCAACGCTTCAATTCGAGCTTCGCGGTCACCCGCGACTCCAACTGCGGCCCCGACTCGCAAACGACCCATAGTATCTTTACAGGAGTCCGGATATTTACGGGTTTTTTCGATATCCTTAATCGTGATCAGACCCTGCAGACGATTGTTATCGTCAACCACCAGCAGTTTCTCAATCCGGTGTTCATGTAACAGAACTTTAGCTTCATCCATACCGATCCCCTTCGAGACGGTCACCAGATTATCTTTGGTCATGATATCACGTAATGAGCGATCCATCCGGGTCTCAAAACGCAGATCCCGGTTAGTAACGATACCGACGAGTTGATCACCGTCAACAATCGGCACACCGGAGATACGATATTTCTCCATCACTGCCAGGACTTCGTGAACCTTGTGCCCCGGAGCCATGGTGATGGGATCAACGATCATGCCGCTTTCTGATTTTTTGACCTTGTCAACCTCAAGGGCTTGAGATTCGATCGACATGTTTTTATGAATTATGCCAATACCGCCTTCACGTGCCATACAGATTGCGGTTTTAGATTCAGTCACCGAATCCATCGCCGCACTGATCAGCGGAGTATTGAGTTTTATATCTTTCGTCAACCAGGTTGAAAGATCGACCTGGTTCGGCAGGACGTTGGAATAATTCGGCTGAATCAGAACATCATCAAAGGTAAAACCGGTCGGAATATTTTGTACTTTCATTATGTCTCTCCACAAAAATTCGGGAACCACAATCTCTAACACGAACGCTACCCGCAACCAATGGCACTTCTGTAAGTCGCTAATTAAAAAATTGTGCAGCCAGTGCAACCTCTTTCCGGCTACCGATATACACCGGACTGCGTTGATCAAGATCGTTACAATCGAGATCCAGAATTGGCTTTTGGCCGTCAGTCGCGGCCCCGCCGGCCAGTTCAACCAGATAAGCCATCGGGTTAAGTTCAAACGGCAAACGCAATTTCCCCTGTTTCGCGGTCGTGGTCGCAGGATACATGAACAAACCACCTCCTTTCAGAAGAATCTGGTTGATATCTGGAACAAACCCACCGCTGTAGCGCAGTTTGTAACCATCAGCCTCAAATTTTGTCACAATCTTTTCGTGTTCCGGCAGATAGTCCCGCCGGATCCCGCCGGGGCTGAAAATATTACCCTGCTCCCGGATCTGAATATATTCTTGCGTCAGAACATACTCGCCAAGATTATTCAAGGTGAATTCATGAACCCCGTTACCGGCACCATAGACCAGGGTCGTACGGGGACCGTACAGGACATACATCGCCCCGACCTGTTTACGCCCGTTCTGCAGAGGATCATCGCCGGCATAAATCGCCACGATAGTACCAACCGAGAGGTTGACATCCACCAGTGAAGATCCGTCCAGAGGATCGTAACAGACCGAATATCCGCCCTTGCGATTCTTCCGTTCAAAGATTATTATCTCACTCTGCTCTTCAGATATAATCCGGCTGACCCGGCCGGTATGATCGAGACGGTCTTTAATAATCTCATCGGCCACAACATCTAAAGCAAGTTGATCCTCGCCATAAAGGTTACTGGTTCCGGCCAGACCAAGATCACCGGTCCGCATCGCGTGATTTACATATTTTGAGGCCACGCCGACCTCATATATAATACTGGCAAGCCCCATCTCTATGCCACTCTTCATGAGATGGCTCCAAAGACCACGTTTGACATGTTTCTTAATATTCATACGTTTCTCTCTTTTCCGGAGCAGTTACTATATATAGTGTCTATTTCTCTCCGGCAATAGTTTCGCAAATATTAAAACAGTGATCACCGATTTTTTCAAAATTAGTCAGGATATCGATAAAAACCAGACCCGGCACCACCGAACATGAATGTGCACTTAAACGCTCAATATGCCGGTTACGATAACGGTCTTCAAGTGAGTTGATACTGCCCTCATAGCTCTTAGCCAACAGCATGAATTTATCAGTCATACCATGTTCGAGGCCACTTACGACATGCAGAAAAAACTCACGGGTCTTCTCTTTAATATTGGCAATTTCAGCCATGGCTTCATCACTGAATTCGATCTTATCTTCATGCTTACGCTCTACCAGACGAATCAGATTCTCACAATGATCCCCCATACGTTCGAGGTTATTGACCATATACATGATTGAGTTAATCTCACGCGAGAGCTCAGGTGTCGTTGATGACTGGCTCACATTAACCAGAAAATCGGTAATCTCTTTCTGTAACATATCAATCGTATCTTCTTTACGATGAACCTTATCAACCAGCTTCTGGGAGTGATTTTCAAAACATTCCATAGTCTGCTCAAACATGCGAAAACAGAGATTTGCCATCCAGGTCGTCTCTTTACGAGCCTGAGCCAGGGCCAGGGGCGGCGTGTCCAGCACCCGGTTATCAAGAAAACGCAGATGATATGAATCCTCTTCGTCGTCACTGGCAGGCACCATCCAGATACAGACTTTAGCCACAATACCGACCAGAGGCAGAAAAATCAGGCAGTTGAATACATTGAAAAAGGTATGTGCATTCGCCAGATGCCGGGCAATAAAAGGTTTATCTCCGATAGCCATCGCATACTGCGCCGCCTGCTCCGCACTGGCAACCATCAGGTCTGGATCACCGGGAGTAAAATTATCTACCAGTTTGGCAAAAAACGGAAACAACAATAAAACATACGTAACCCCGATGACATTAATCATCATATGGGCTCGAGCCGCTCGTTTAGCCGAAACATTGGTGCCGATACCGGCAATAAGGGCGGTTATTGTGGTACCGATATTCTCCCCTAAAATCAAGCCTAAACCACCGGTAAAGGTTAAGGCGCCACTGGCCGCCAGAGTCATTGTAATACCTACGGTCGCACTCGAACTCTGGAGCATAATCGTTAACAGGGCTCCGGCCACCACCGCCATAATGTGACTATGACTGAAGGTTACAAAGGCTTCCTGAAAAAAAGGCTGGGTTTTAAGCACGGCAAAGCCGTCCTTCATTACATCCAGGCCATAAAAAAGCATACCGAAACCAAGCAGAATTTCGCCAAAATACTGCCAGCGGCGATTGCGGCTAAAAAACTTGAGTGCAACCCCGATACCAATTGCTGGAAGAGCGTACTGGGTCACCTTAAAAGCGATCATCTGGGCGGTCACTGTGGTACCGATATTAGCCCCCAAGATAACCCCGATGGCCTGCACCAGATTCATCAGTCCGGCGTTAACAAAACCAACTACCATAACAGTTGTCGCGCTACTACTCTGGACAATCGCAGTCACCGTCGTACCCACCAGAAAAGCTGCAATTCGATTGGTTGTCAGCTTTTCCAGAACCTGTTGCAAACGATTTCCAGCAGTTTTCTGCAGACCCTCCGACATAATTCTCATGCCGTAGAGAAAAAGTCCGAGGCCGCCTAAAAAAGCAAACACCATTCCCTGAACCATTTTAAGGAAAACTCCGTAATTTATTAATTATTGGTATAAAATATGTGCTGTATAAATATAATGCACAAGCAGAAAACTACTGTCCGATTAAGCCGGAAGTCTTAACCATTTTTTAAAGCAGTAATTCCCCGATTACTGTTCACTCATTGGGAAACCGATATGCCGTTATGTGGCAGCAGTTTGCGCACAGCGACAATCTCAACTCCGGCGGACTCAGCGATTTTTGAAAACCTGTTTAAAGCCATGAGAGTCTCAGGATAAGGATGCCCGATACCAATCGCACTCTTTTTTATCCGGGCAATTTCAACCAGAACCCGAAATTGTTCGATAATTTTAGCAACATTTCTTTCATTATCAAGAAAAACATCTCGTTGCAGGGCTGGGATTTCGGCCGCTGTGGCCTTCCGATAAGCAATACTACTGGCAATCGTCCGGCTGTCAAGGAAAAACAGATTCCGCCCTTTAAGGACATTCATAACCAGGGTCATTTTTTGCGGATCCGCCGTCAAACGCGACCCCATGTGATTATTAACTCCGATAATACCTGGCAGAAATTCAAGATCATCAATAAATTCCTGTTCAATCTGATCCTCACTCATGCTCATGAAGAGAGCCCCGGGACCCGGATTCTGGTGCGGATAATCACGCGGTTCCATCGGAACATGCAATATGATATCACAATGCCTGGCAGTAAAATAGCTGGCTACCTCGCGGGAATTTCGCAATTTAGGAAATACCGCAAAAGTCAAAGGCAGCGGCAGAGCGGCAAAGCGTGCGGCATTTTTCAGGCTCCGACCGAGATCATCGATAACGATCGCCAGTTGCATGCGATCAGATTTCGGTGCTGGGGCAGGCTGAAAACTGACAGTGGCAAAATTGGCCACTATCACAACCTCAAACCCGTCAAGAACAAGAAAATTCAAGTGCCCCCGATTCACATCAGAACTGATCAGGAGACGATAATTAAAATCCCAGTTCAGGTTTTCACGCGCACACTCTAAAAAACCGGTCAGAGCTTCAAGATCACAGGTAATGCCCTTAAGCCGTATCCGCTCCCGCGAAAGCCGGCCGTTAGACATAATCCGGGAATCACTTTCAAAGTCCAGTCTTGGATCAACCGCGGTAAACCCGGCAACAATCCAGTTCAAAGCTAACGCCGGAATTTGCGACCCCTGATCCTGAGGTGGATACTCTTGTTTATCCGAGATTACCGGCACCCCAGCGGATAGCTGAGTTGTATCAGAACTTACGACCCGGCTGGCTGATACCGGGCTACATAATGCCAGCAGAATAATTCCGGCACTTAAATATCCGGCAAACTTAAGTGAAAACCGTTTAAGAGCCGTCAGACTCAGATTGATGACCATCGGCGCTATCTACTGCACCCCAATCTGCTTGAATACCTGCCAACCCTGGAGCAACTCTGCAGCCCGTAAGAGCTGGATATCATTGCGCCAATCGGCTTCAGCTTTCTGGGTCTCCGCGTTCTTGTCCGACTCTGGTTCAGCCTTTTTTGTATCGTCTTTCATCTTTTCAGACTTTTTATCATCCCCTTTGCTGCCATTCTCAAAATGACCTTTCAGATCTTTCTCTTTGATTTTACCCATAAAGCTCTTTTCTTTTTTACGGACAACCTCTCCGGCTTCAACCAGTACATCGGGCTCAATTCCTTTGGCCTGAATCGAACGGCCGGAAGGAGTATAATAGAGTGATGTAGTCAGACGCACGGCCGAGCCATCTTCAAGCGGAACAATAGTCTGAACCGAACCTTTCCCGAAACTCGGACTTCCCATCACCAGGGCCCGCTTGTGATCCTGGAGCGCCCCGGCAACAATCTCGGAAGCACTGGCACTGCCCCCATTAACCAGAACAACTATCGGATAATCACCTTCAGTACCATCATCATAAGCCAGATAACGCATATTCTGCTTACTGATTCGGCCATCGGTATATACAATGAGACCTGATTTCAGAAAATAGTCCGAAACTTTGACTGCCTGCTGCAGCAGACCACCGGGGTTGTTACGCATATCCAGAACCAGTCCGGAAATCTTATGATCTTTTTTCAACTCTTTCATTTTACGGTTCAAATCCGCGTAGGTCCGAGACTGAAACTGGGTCAGACGAATATAAGCTATGTCATCGGTCAACATCTTGCTTTTGACGCTCACAACCTTAATTATATCCCGAATAATCTTGACATCGAGCAGAGAACCCAAACCTTTACGCATTACAGATATCGTAATCTCAGTACCCTTAGGACCGCGCATCTTTTTGACCGCCTCCATCAGAGTCATATCCTTGCTGAGCTCACCGTTAATCTTAACAATGCGGTCACCGGCCTCAACCCCGGCCCTAAAAGCCGGTGTATCCTCAATCGGAGAGACCACGGTCAACATCCCGTCACGAATAGTGATTTCAATCCCTAAGCCCCCGAAAGAACCCGTCGTCTCAACCTGCATCTCCTTAAACATCTCCGGCGGCATAAAACTCGAATGCGGGTCAAGATCGGCCAACATTCCCTTGATTGAACCGTAAACCAGTTTTTTTACACCTACCTCTTCAACATAGTTTTTCTGGACCAGACTCAAGGTATCGGTAAACAGCTTGATATACTCATAAGGACTTTTTTCATCAACAACTTTGGCCTCTTCCTTGGCTCTTGAGTCACCCGGAAAAACTCCGAGATGAACAATAAAAAATGCCGCACCAGCAATCAGCACGCCAACCATCAGCGATTTCATCTTATTTCTTTCGACCATTCCTAAAAACCTCCAAAAAATTGACCAATACTCACTCGAATCTGTAGAAACAGACAACTTCAATTATCCTCATCCGAATATTCCGGAGCAACAAAAAGAGTATTAAAAACCTACTGCCATCTCCGCCAAAGATTAATCCCGACCCACCGATCACATTATAACTGGGAAATCCAGATCAGGGGGTCTTCGGGTACCCCGTCTTTACGAATCTCAAAATAGAGCGAGGATGTATCAGAAAATTGACCCTGTCCCACATTACCAATAACGTCTAAAGCCTGCAGGTGGTCATTAAGCATGCAGGAAAATTTATCCAGATGCGCGTAGACAGAATAGTAGCCGCCGCCGTGATTAACCACAAGAAGATTACCGTAACCTTTCATCCAGGAGGCAAAGACAACATCCCCCTGGTAGACTACCCGAACCGGAGAATCACTCTCGGTCTCTATTTCGATACCTTTATTGCGGGTGACCGTGGCAAAACGAGAATCTTTCTCAATCCCGAAGAAACTAACCACAGTTCCTTCCACCGGCATCGGCAAGTTGCCTTTACAAGCCACAAAATTGCTGGCGATTGAGGCGCTTTCCAGGGTCATCCGTTTGAGTTGAGCCGCTACTTCTTCAAGTTCTGCCACCAGCTTCTTATGCTCTGTAACCTGATGCTTGATTTTATACAGCAACTCATTTTTTTTGGCAATATTTTCTTCCAGTGCAACTATTTTATCTCCCTGCTCCTGTTTCAGACGAGCAAGAAAGAGATGCCGTTTCTCCACCTCTGAATTACGATTCCGAATCTCACCCAGCAGATTTAGATATGATTGTTGTAACCTTTTGTCAGACTCTAATACCCGACGGCCGTAGACCAGAGAGTTAAGGTTTTCGGTCAGGTCAGCATTACTATCCAGAAAATCGAGCCATTTACCAGGCGGTTGACAATAACGAATCTTAAGCCGCAGACAGAATTTTTGCCGAACCTCGTCGAGACTCTCCTCAAGACGGGCGGCATCGATTTTCTGTTCTTCGACCTGCATCTTTGCAACCTGGGACTCTTCGGTAAGTTTTTTTATATCCCGTTTCAGATCAATCCGCAGGCGATTGAGTTTATCAATCTTCTTGAGTACTGAATCATGCCGCAACTGAGCCCGTTTCTCCTGCTTGCGGCTCTGTTTAATCTCCCGGTTGAGCGTGCGCAGATCGCGGGCAATTTCATTATCCCGATCTGCACAGACAGTTCTCAATCCCGGCCCTAAAACGAAAACCAGGGTTCCCAGCAAAAACAGAGTCAAACCTGAAATAAACTTTTTAGGATTATGATTCATACACTAAAAAGTTAATCCCGGCTGAGCCAGTGCGAAGAGATCAGAAAACCGGCAACCCCAAGCAGGGTTCCAAGAAGCAGGAAAGTAAGAAATGAATAGATGTTAAAAAATTCAAGCATTGGGGCAATTGACCACTGCGGCACCTGCTCCTGCAGCCAAAGTTTGAAATAACTGAATCCGATATAGGAAAGAAGTAAAGCGATAGTTGAGGCCACGGCGCCCTGAAAGATCCCCTCGAAAAGGTAGGGCATAACGATAAAACGCCGAGTGGCACCGACAAGATAGAGCACCCGAATAGTCTCACGTCGGGCGAAAAGTGAAAGTCTTATGGTACTGGCCACGACAAAAACCGTCACGGCCGAAAGAAAGCTCGCAAAAATAAAACCGAAATATCTCACCATTTTCAACAACGAAAAGAGCTGCCGCAACCAGTAACTCCCGTAAACAACCTCATCTACTCCGCTCTGCCGCTGCAGCTGCCGGGCCAAAAGTTCAACCGCACTGATATCAGCCACTTCGGCATCAAGCAACAACTCCAGAGAAGCCGGCAGCGGGTTCTCCGGTAAATCATCGAGAAAACCTGAATCCTTACCCAAGGTCACTTTGAAGCGGCTCAAGGCCTCATTCTTGGAGATATAATCCAAATGTACAACTTCATTCAGATCAAGACAGAAATCTTTCAACCGGGCAACACTTTCCGGACTGAGGTCATCTTCCAGATAGACCGCGACTTTAAGATCACTCCGCCACGTAGAAACTACTCGGTCAGTATTAATGTAAGCCAGGAAATAAAGGGCCAGCATCAACATGGCTATCGATATAATCATAATCGAGATCAGGTTGATGATCGGATGCCGGCGAATATTATTGGCCGTCAGTTTGAAAAAAGGATAGACGTGATCATATATTCTGGGCATAAGAAAATTTTCTCTTAATTGAGCCAATCATAGGCCTGCAGTGAACCGCGATTAAGATAAAATACCTTCCTCTTAAACTTCTGCAGTAGTGCCCGATTATGAGTTACCATCACAATGGTTGTACCCCGTGCATTGATCGAGTGTAGAATCTGCATAATCTCATTCGCGATCTCAGCATCCAAATTCCCGGTCGGTTCATCGGCAAAGATAATTTTAGGGTCGTTAACCAGAGCCCGGGCGATGGCCACCCGCTGCTGTTCACCACCCGACAACTGCGGCGGTAGACGCTCTATCTGCCGTTCAATCCCGACTATTTTAAGTACCCGCCAAACTTTTTTCTGGATAAAGCGCCGGGGGGTTCCTGAAATCTCAAGTGCGAGGGCGATATTATCGAAAACCGTATAGTTGGGAATCAGTTTATAATCTTGAAAGATAAACCCCAGCTGACGCCGCAACAGAGCTACACGATTGGCACTGGCCCGGGCCAGATCCAGGCCATCAATTACAATCTGCCCGGCATCCGGTTTCAGATCGGCAAAAAGAAGACGGAAAAGGGTTGTCTTTCCGGCGCCGCTGGGGCCGGAAAGATAGACAAACTCGCCCTGTTTGACCCAAAAGGAGATATCTTTCAGGACCATATTGGGATAATTATAACTTTTACTTAAATTAGATACGCGAATCATCGGCTTGTAACTTATCAAAGAGAGAATATAGAGGTTTCAAGTCATCTAAAGCAAACTCTTGCGAGGTAGAAGAGTTTCTCAGCTTAACTTCAATAATTCCTCGTTTGAACCCTTTGCGGCCCAAAGTTAAACGTACCGGTATGCCCAGAAGATCAGCATCCTTGAACTTCACCCCCGGACGCTCGTTACGATCATCATAAAGAACTGTAATACCACGTTCCAGCAACTCCTGATAGAGTTTTTCACAGAAGGCCGTAACCTCCTCTGATTTTAGATCAAGATTCAGCAATGCCGCCTTAAACGGAGCAATAGCATAAGGAAAACAGATCCCGTTATCATCATGGTTCTGTTCAATCGCGGCCGCCACCGTACGTCCGACACCGATACCGTAGCACCCCATAACCATATGTTTCTCCTGACCGTCTTGATCAAGAAAAGTGGCGTTTAATTTTTCACTGTATTTGGTGCCGAGTTTGAAAATATGGCCAACCTCGATGCCCCGGTCAATCTGCAGAGCCGCACCGCAATGCGGGCAAGGCTCTCCGGCCCGGACCTGAACCAGATCTGCAATCTGTCCGCTGCTGAAATCCCGTCCCCAGCGGATCCCCTGCAGGTGATAGCCTTCACGATTGGCACCACAGATCATCACACCCATATATGGCACCTGACGATCAACCAGAACCGGGATATCAACATCAAGCGGCCCCAAGTAACCAACCGGCAGGCCGAGCTCATCCGCAACCCGGCCCGGAGTCGGAATTTCGAGCCAATTTGCACCCAGAGCCGCCTTGACCTTAAACTCATTCACCTCACGGTCACCTGGAACCACCACCATACAAAAGCCCAGGTCGGTCTCAAAAATCATACTCTTGGCAATTGCGGTTGGACTGACTTTGAAAAATGCGGCAACCTCATCGATGGATTGACAATCGGGCGTTGCCACAGCATTCGCCGGCTCTGAATCGCCCTCCGATTCCAGGACACTGACTTCAATAAATTTACTTTGAGCTTTTTCAATGTTGGCAGCGTAGTCACATTCAGTACAACTCGCAATCGCATCTTCACCGGAGTCGGCGAGAACCACAAACTCATGCGAAAAGTTACCGCCGATAGCCCCGGAATCGGCCTCGACCGCACGAAAATTGAGCCCACAACGCGAAAAAATACGTGTATAAGCTTCACGCATAGACTTATAGCTTAAAGTCGCTGCGGCATCATCAACGTCAAAGCTGTAACCATCTTTCATAATAAATTCACGGCCCCGCATGAGCCCGAAACGGGGTCTGATCTCATCCCTAAATTTAGTCTGCACCTGATAGAGATTAAGCGGTAGTTGACGGTAGGAACGCACTTCATTACGAATCAGATCGGTAATCACCTCTTCGTGGGTCGGACCGAAACAGAAATCACGTTGATGACGATCCTTAAACCGGAGAAGCTCTTTGCCGTAAAAATCCCAGCGTTCACTCTCCTGCCAGAGTTCAGCCGGCTGCACTGCCGGCAGCAGAACCTCCTGCGCTCCGGCCCGGTTCATCTCCTGGCGCACAATTGCCTCAACATTACGCAGGGCAAGCAGTCCAAACGGCAGATAGGAGTAGATTCCGGCCGCCAGACGGCGGATCATTCCCGCCCGAAGCATCAAGCGGTGGCTTATAACCTCGGCCTCAGCCGGAACTTCTTTTAAGGTGGGCAGATGCATCCTGGAAAAACGCATAAATTCCTCTTTAGACTATAGTAAAATTATTGATTAGCAACAGAACCGGTCTTTGTAGAAATTCCACTGCATATTGTCAAGCATAAAAAAACCCCGGCTCTATTTGAACCGGGGTTTTTTATTTTATAACTCTTAAACTTTCTAAACGATTGGCCTACAGCTCACGACGATCGGCCATATCGAAAAGTTTACGCTCTTGCTTGACATTGATGCCAAGGGCTTCACGTTTTTTATCGATGTGAGCAATCATCTTGGCGGCATGCTCATAAGGATCAATCGCGAAATCCCACATTCCACCAACCTCTTCTTCGAGGCCTTCAAAGAGATGCTTTTTGAATTTGGTGCCATCAGTCGCCGGGAAGGCGGCCCCGAATACAGTGTAAACACCTGATGATACAAAATACTGACCGATGGAGATCGCTTTCTCACTCATCCATTCGGGAGCTGAACCAGCGGCCGGAAGATCGGAAAGTCTTTCACCTAAACCACCTTCATTAAGAACGGCGGAAGCGGCAATCAGGATACGGCTGTTATCAACACAGGAACCCAGACTTAAGACCGGCGGGATACCAACTGTTTCACAAATCTCGGCAAGGCCGGGACCAGCAAACCGAGCGGCTTCAGGGGTTAAGAGATCAGCTTTACCAGCAGCAATAGTCGCACAACCGGTCATCAGGACAATAACGTCATTTTTGATCAGCTCTTTAACAACTTCGGTATGAACCCAGTCATGTTTAACCCGAGGGTTGGTACAACCAACAACCCCGGCAATCCCGCGAATACGTCCACTGATAATTGCATCATTCAAAGGACGATAGGAGGGACGATAGGTTCCACCCAAGTGGTAGAGAATACTCTCATGACCGAAACCGTGGATACCGATATGTTTGTTCTGCGGGATCTCGATCGGTTTGCTACGGTTTTTGAAACGTTTAATACCCAATTCAACAATCTCGTCAACACATTCGCGAGGATGAACCTCATCAAGTTGAATATGTCTGGCTCCTTCGATGTGAGCCCGATAATTAGTCGTAATAAGCGGTGTGTCGTAACATACGGAAACCGGGCCTAAACCCTGTTTGATACACTGAACGTCAACCGCCATAACATCAACCGCACCGGTTACCAGCAGAGCTTCCGTCGACATAAAGTTACCGGCATGGGGAATCCCGTGACGCATCAGAACTTCAGCCCCGGAACAACACATCCCGGCGAGAACAATACCTTCAGCCCCAGCGGCTCTGGCTTTTTCAATCAATTTAGGGTCATTGACGGCATCAATCATGGCTTCAAACATAATCGGCTCATGACCGTTGATGACAACGTTAACCGATTTCTCTTCCAGACAACCCATATCGACAATAGCTGCAATCGGTTTAGGTGTCCCAAAAAGGATATCGGAAAGCTCAGTCGCGACCATCGAACCGCCCCAACCATCAGAGAGAGCAGCACGCTGGAATTGACGAGAGATGTTGACATATTCCTGATCAACCCCGATATGTGTACGATGCATCATTTCCATCAACTCACGCATCGCGCCACGGGGCACAATACCAAGCTCACGCCAGCGCTCCAGAGTCTTTTCCGGAACCCGTTTCATGAAAGGAATTTCGCCTTCAACCTGGGTGTAGGTTTTCTCGAGCTCTTCAGCCAGCTCAAGTCCCATTTCCATAATATCGCGATCTTTGACTTCACCGTCAACCTCAACCGTGATCGGAATATCAAGATAACCGCAAACTTCTTTCAGTTTCTGTTCATCTTTAATCCGGAAACCGTCAACCTTGCCATGAACGACTTCTTTGAAGCAGTCGAGCATACCCATGCCGTGATCGGTATGAGCGGCGGCACCGGCGACAACCATACGGGCAAAGTTACGAGCCGAGATAGTATCAATAGTCGCACCACATACGCCGACTTTAGCATAAGGATCTTTCGGACTCATGCGGCAAGGCCCCATGGAACAGTTTTTACAACAAGCGGAAACCGCCCCGATGGGACAGGCAGCCATATCATTGGCTCTGTGAAATGCGAACTGGACGCCGTCTTTAGTGGCTTTCTCCAGCATCTGGATGGTACTCGGACAAATTGAAGCTTCCTGGATATTTAACTCTTTCTTTGCCATTGGTTACTACCTCCTATGATAGTGTTTTTTATTGGCGTTAAATTATGAACTCTACTTGTTTTCAATAAACAAACTTATTTATTATGCTTAAAGCCGACTACTAGCTGGCTTCTTAACAACGCGGGCAAATAAAAGCAAATACTGTACCACCTGCAAACACCCTATAACAGGTGCAATTAATCATCGGTAACAACCGACACTGATGCGCATTTTTTTCGCACTAACGCATTTTTTTCGCGAATTTTTGTCACCGCCCCAAGATTACCTTGATCGTATCGTATCAAAACTGTCTTTCGCTATCAAGAAGAATGGTTACCGGGCCGTCATTTATCAACCCGACTTCCATCGCCTCACGAAAACGGCCACCTGAAACCTTAAGTTCCAACTCTCTAAGCCTCTGCATGACCTCCTCATAAAGAGACCGGCCGAGTTCGGGCGGCGCGGCTTTCGTGAATGACGGCCGATTCCCCTTACGGGCATCACCGTACAAAGTAAACTGCGGCACGATCAGAACCGCCCCGCCAATATCATGAAGGCTTAACCGCATCCGCTCATCCTCATCATAAAAGATGCGCAAACCACTGATTTTGCGAACCATGTAGTCGACATCACCCTGGTCATCGTTCGCCCCAACCCCGAGCAGCACCAGAAATCCCGAACCAATCACCGAAATCTCCTGACCTGAGACCCTGACCGAAGCTGACTTTACCCGCTGAACAACTGCTCGCATGATGATCCCCTCTTAATTAATCACAGCTTAAAACCAGTTTCCCTACCCGGCTACCGGTATTCCGGTAAAAGTCCTCCAGCTTGACTTGCAGCCGGTTTTCCACTAAATTAAAGGTTTCGTGACTGGAACTTTCAAGGAAGCTGAATTATATGGACAGTGTAAAGAGCGAAAATTCATCCCCGCCGATTCAAACTGAAACTATGGCGCAGCTACTGCTCAACCAGAGACATTGGCGTGAAGCCATAGATATATACCATAAACTCGGCCGGCAGAACCCGGGAAAGAATGCAGAGTACCAGAAAAAAATCATTGAAATCAAGGAGTATTTCAAACCCCAGCTCAGTCCTGAATCAAACCGAAAGATAGAACAGACCCGAAACCAGATCAGTCACCTGAAAAAACTTCTTCAGGCGGCCACAAGTCAGTAGCTTTTAATATAGAAGAGAATCATGAAAATACTTATCATCCACGGCCCCAACCTCAACCTGCTGGGCCAGCGCGAACCCGATATCTACGGCACCGAAAGCCTGGCTGACATCAATCATAAAATCAGCACTAAGGCAGAAACGCTCAACCTTAATCCGGTCTGCCGGCAGAGCAATCATGAAGGCGTGATTATCGACTGGCTCCATAATGCCGCTCAGGAGAACTTTTCCGGTATCATTATCAATCCGGCCGCTTTCACCCATACCAGCGTGGCCATCAGAGATGCAATCGCGGCCATTTCACTACCGGTCATAGAGGTTCATCTGAGCAATATTAATAACCGTGAAGAGTTCCGGCAACAATCCCTGACTGCGGCTGTCTGCAGGGGCTTAATCGGCGGTTTCGGCAGCAACTCATATCTGCTTGCCCTGGATGCCTGCAAACTCCAGCTTAACTCCTGAGACCGGAAGCGGATTCATGAACGCCCATCTTAAACGTCTGGAAAAGCTCAGATCTCTGCTGCCAGAAGCAGAGTGTGACGCCTTTCTCATAAACCATCCGGCTAACCTCAACTACTATACCGGTTACAGTGGCGACAGCGCATATCTGCTGCTCACTACCGAAAAAAGCTGTTTCTTTACGGACGGGCGCTACACCACCCAGGCGGCGGCCGAGATTCCCGCCTCAATCGACCTGATCCGGATTGCCGCATTCAAGGATCTGGGCCGCTACATAAGAGAAATACGAACTCTCAAACATTTAGGTGCCGATGAGAATCAACTCTGCGCCGGCAGCTGGTTCAAATTGCAACAGGAAATCAGTCCTTGTGAGATCAAAACCGCTGCTGCCACATTATCTAAACCACGACTGCACAAAGATAAACATGAGCTGAAACTTTTACGCCGGGCGGTGATGATTGCAGAAAATGCCCTGCAGAACAGTTTGCACCTACTGCAGCCCGGCACCCGGGAGAGTGACCTGGCCGCGGAGATCGAATATCAGATCCGTTTAGGTGGAGGTGAGCGTGCAGCATTCCCCCTGATTGTCGCCAGCGGCCCCCGTTCAGCCCTGCCGCACGGTGTCGCCTCCGATCGCCTGATCAACCCCGGCGACATCGTTACCATAGATTTCGGGGCCTGCTATAAAGGCTACCACAGCGATCAGACCTGCACATTCTTTCTCCAGGAACCGGAGACCGAAGTCCGGCAGACTTACGAAACCATCTACCGGGCTCAGGAGATCGGCTTTATGGCTCTCAAGGATAAAATTACCGGCCGGGAGCTTGACCGCATCGTCCGCGAGCACATCACCGACGCCGGGATGGGCCGGGAATTTTCCCATGGAACCGGACACGGTATCGGCCTGGAGATCCATGAAGCACCATCAATATCACAACACTCTCAAGATGGAAAGTTGGAACCGGGCATGGTCTTCACAATTGAACCGGGCTGTTATTTCCCCAACCGCTGGGGGATCAGAATCGAGGATACAATCCACCTGAGTGATTGTGGAGCCGAGAAACTGACGACCATCGATAAGAGCCTGGACAAAATGATACTTTAGGGTACCTCGAAAAATTCTAATCTTTCAAGAACCCCTTTTAATAGAAAACCTTAAACGAAAGGAAAAAAGAATGTATTCAACTCCAGATTTTCGCCGCGGCCTCAAAATTGAAATTAACGATGAGCCTTTTACTATTGTCAGCTTCCAACATGTCAAACCCGGCAAGGGCGGTGCTTTTGTCAGAACCAAACTTAAAAACCTCTTAAATGGCAACGTTGTTGACCGCACTTTCCGATCCGGCGAAAAGGTCGGCAAGCCTGACATTGAAGAAAAGGAGATGCAGTATCTCTATACTGATGGTGATTTCCATTTTATGGATAACGACACCTATGAGCAGACTTCATTGACCGCTGATCTCGTCGGCAATGACAAAAACTTCCTCCAGGAAAACAGCATTGTCACGGTACTTTTCTATAAAGGCCGGGTCGTCAACCTTGAACTGCCGACCTTCGTTGTCCTTGAAGTCACTGAAGCTGAACCGGGCCTCAAAGGTGATACCGCCAGCAGTGTCACCAAGCCGGTCACGGTTGAAACCGGCGCCCGGATCAACGTTCCGCTCTTCATAAATCCGGGTGACCGCCTAAAAATTGATACCCGCACCGGCGAGTACATGGAGCGGGTCAAGGCGTAAAATGAAAACAACGGAAAAAAATTTCGTTATTACAGTTGATGGGCCTTCAGGTGCGGGCAAAAGTACGATCAGCAAGCAGATCGCGACTCAGCTCAACCTGATCTATATCGATACCGGAGCCATGTATCGTAGCGTCGCCTGGGCCGCCCAGAAACAGGGAATAAGTCTAACAGATACGGCGGCACTCGACCAACTTATGTCTAATATCAAAATCAGATTTCAGGCCGCTGATGATAAAAACCTGGTTTTCTGTAACGGGTATGATGTCACAACTGAAATCAGAACCCCGCAGATTGACCAACTCGCATCGGCGGTTTCTGGTATTCCCTTAGTCCGGGATGCCCTGTTGCCGTTACAGCGAAAAGCAGCGCAAGGTTACCCCGCGATTATCGACGGGCGTGATGCCGGCACCGTCATCTTTCCCGAGGCCGAACTTAAGATATACCTTGATGCCGATCTTAAAGCCCGGGCCCGGCGCCGTCTTAAAGATCAGGCCGCTTCCGCGCAAATCAATCTTCAGAGTGTAACCCAGGCCATCGCCGACCGCGACGCCGCCGACAGCTCCCGCGCCCAGGCTCCGTTGCGGATGGCCGATGATGCCATTTTGATCGACTCAACAAATCTTTCCATCGAAGATGTCTGCGAAAAGATTCTGCAGCTCTTTCATGCCCGCTTTAATAAACATGACGAAGAGCCGGTTCATGAATAAGCAACCCCGAATCAGGGTTGCCGCTACCGCCGGTTTCTGTTTTGGAGTAAAACGGGCGGTCAAGCTGGCCAATGAAGCCCCGCAGAAATATCCCGGCCAACAGATCTCGACCTTAGGTCCAATCATTCACAATCCCCAGGTTGTAGCTCAACTCTCGACCCTGGGGGTCAAGCCGACCGACTTAAACCATGCTCCTGAACCCGGAGTGACAATAATCAGATCGCACGGTATTACCCGTGACCTGACGCAGGAACTCAAACAGCGCCCGGATCTGACTCTGATTGACGCAACCTGTCCATTCGTCCGCCGGGCTCAGGAGATTGTCGCAGAAATGAGCAACGCCGGTTACCAGGTTATCATAATCGGCGAACCCGATCATCCCGAGGTTGCCGGTCTCATCAGTTACGGAGATCCGCAGAACACCCAAGTGGTAACCTCTCTTACCGACATCCCGGCTGATTTTTTTACCGTGCGCAAGTCTTCACGCATTGCTTTACTGGCCCAGACCACCCAATCACAACAGCTTTACAACGAAATCGCCTCTGCCTTATTGGCAGTCAAAGGCGAATTACGCTGTTTTAACACCATCTGCACTGCCACCAGCAATCGTCAAAGTGAAGCCCTGGAACTGGCCGAGGCGTGTGACTGCATGCTTATCATCGGCGGCCGCAACAGTGCCAATACCAACCGCCTCTACGAACTCAGCAAAGAGCGGCTGCCAGATTCCTACCATATTGAGACACTTGCTGATCTGCACCCCGAATGGTTTTCCGGAAAGCGGTCAATCGGCATCAGTGCCGGAGCCTCAACTCCGCAATGGCTGATTGATGAAGTTGTCGAACAGCTGCAATATATCTTGAAAGATTAGACTTTTTTTAAGGAATTAACACCGGAAACAACAATGGCGGATTCGGCCCAGCCGAACCCGCCATTGTTGTAAAAAGGGGGAGGAGAAAAAGAGACAGTTAAAAACTGCTCTGTGCTAAGCCGAAGCCTGGGCTTTACGCCAACCAGCCTCGGTAAAAGCCTTCATACGGTCGATACTCCAACTCTTCATCGTCTCGAAATATTTTTTCTTATCAACTTTGGCGAGAGCGATAATTTCCTGCCGCTCCTGAATACTCTCAGCCATATCGGTCGGAGACATTCCCTGCCAGGTTGAATAGCGGTTGTCGAAGACAAATTCTGGAGTCACTAACTCTTTTTCGATACCGTGCTTGTCTAAAAGATAGACTGCCAGATCCATATCATACTCTATCAGCCAACCAGTATCTTCAAGCATTGTCGAAGCATCAAACTCAGGTTTATCCTGGCATTCAGGACAATAGACTTTATTGATTACCGTCGCCGGCAGAATATTGTTGAGATTACTGAACTGAGCACTCTGATGACCACCCTGACACTGAAATTTAATTTCTATACACATGATATAACTCCTTGCTAAAAATGAAAGTTGATTAACTATATATTTTTCATCCTATTTAACAGACAAACTCATCCTTGTCAAGAAGAAAAATTACATTTTCTGAAAAAAGTCAAGACTTTCCCATTTTCTCTTAACCGGGACACCGTTTCAAAACTATGCAAATGCTGCCGACACGAGTGATCTTACCAGGTTATCGCCTGGCAAAAAATAATTTCCATAAACGAAAACTTAACATACGCAATATCCCTCTACAATTTACCGTCAACCAACATCATTGTTCCGCGGCCGGCACCAATGCATTTTCATTGTAGATATGGACGTCACGTTGTGGAAATGGAATCGAAATGCCCTTGGCATCACATTTCAATTTAACCGCGCGGGTGACATCCCAATAAACATCCCAATAATCATCAACCAACACCCAGGGACGAACAATAAAATCTACCGATGAAGCCCCCAACTCATGCAGTCGGACAATTGGTTCAGGATCTTTAAGGATTTTATCATGAGATTTAAGAATTTCCTCGAACAACGCTTCCGCCTTAGGAATATCATCACTATAGGAGATACCGAAAACCATATCGACGCGGCGAGTCTTCTGAGAGGTTACATTTTTGATCACATCTCCCCATATCTTGCTATTGGGAATTACGATCATCTGATTATCTAACGTCAATAATGTGGTTGAGACCAAATTCATCCTGTTAACAACCCCGAAAACCCCGCCGACATCTACCACATCACCAATGTCATAGGGACGATAGACAAGAATCATCATTCCCGAAGCAAAATTACTCAGGGTGTCCTGGAGAGCGAAACCAACCACAAAACCGGCAACACCGAGACCGGCCAGCAGCGGCCCCAAACTGATTCCAATTTGTGATAAGGCCAATACAAACCCGAAAATCATGACCAGTCTGGATATCCAGGTAATAAACATCTCCCGAGCTAATCGAGTAAATTTCATCTCCGACTTATCGAACACTTTTTCCAGACCTGAGCGCAACAGGCGCGTCGTAAACATGAAAAAATAGATGATCAGACCAAAAAGAACTATTTTCATAAAAACTGCGGGGCCGCGGTCTACAACTCCGTCAAACATGGCTTTTGATGCCTTACTCAACAATCTTGTGACCACCCCGACATTGAACAGGCTTGAACTGAAATTCTGCGTAGTCGACACCAGTCGGCTGCGGTAATCGGCTGTATTTACTTTCATTTTATCCAGTAAATACAAAGCCTTAGTCATGCTCTCAGAATTACTGTCCAGACATTTACGTGCCACAATCAACAGTTTTGTCGCCTCGGCATCTCCGGGGATATCCTTGAGTTCCACTTCCAGATCATCAACTCGTACCAGCGACAAAGAAATGCGCCCGAAAAGTTCTTCCACCCGGTCGCTAAGCCGCTGATGCAGAAACGTAATCTCAGATTTGGTATCCATGCCTATCTGAGCCATTTTTTCCAGGAGATGGAAGTTCATCGCCAAAAATGAGTCCAGATGATTCGTCAACCGATCCACCCGCAGCTGCAGAGCATAGCGCTTATCTGGTGAAGCTGCCCGCCGTTGTTCACGAACAATATCTACCCGTTTATTAAAATGCTCGATTTCCGACTGCACACTCTGTAATGTATGCCTGAAGATAGACTCTACCTGCGATCTAAGCTCCGGCTGCGGTTCCTTCTTCTCCATTGCGACAAGATTGTCAGCCAACTGCAGGGTTACTTTTTCAGCCTGACTCCACAGGGTTGCAATCCGGGATTTTATAACCAGACGTTCTTCATTGCTGACATCCTTCATACCTGCATTCAGCCGATTACTCTTCTCGGCTATCTGTTGGATCCGCTTGAGTGATTTTTTAAAATCCGTACCGGCATCCTTAACAGATTGTTCCTTTACTGCTTTTTTCTCTGCCACCTTATCAGCCTGAACCGGATAGGCGAAAGAAAAGACCAGAACAATTATAATTGTCATCATGAGAAAACGATATATTTTCATTTTAAATCCTTTACACTGAATTAGTTAAATTATCTTGCTCTAGGCATTGCCCGAGGCGTCGGCCGCGGCGTCGGTCTTGGCGGTCGCGGCCGCACCGGACGATTTGGCCGATCTGGCCGGGAAGGCCGACCCGGACGATAATCGTAATGATGACTATGCCTATAGCCCCATCTTGGATAGGGATCATAGTAACCACCGTAATAAGTAGTTGATG
>JAOZQE010000090.1:0-2427 GCA_029932385.1 bacterium
CGTTGTTGCTTTATTGCTTTAGTTGTTTTATTGAGGTCAGGGGTGTGCGTTTCTTTTTTGAACAGGATTAACAGGATAAAGGCGGATAAAACCGATTTCGTTTCACAGTTGATTAACCATAATTTCCTATTTCATGACTTGGTAAAAAAGCAGTATTGACTTCCGATTGGGACGCTTGAGATCTGAGGCTTGACGATTAAAATTGGCCTCCCGCGTTAAATTAATTCTTAAAATATACCCTATCAGGAGTATTTTTTACAAAATAATTTGATTTTATAACCGAATGGGTATAATCTTGCGTAATACAAGAGATTTTGTAATCGAATGGGTGTAAAAATGAAGAAGGAACGTAGTCTGTTGGCTGAATTCGTTCGGCAACAGCGCAAAGAGAGCAAGATGACTCAGCAGGATTTGGCCGATCGCGCCGGAGTCGGCATCCGTTTTATCCGCGAGCTGGAAAATGATAAGCCGACACTTCGCATGGACAAGGTCAATGTCGTACTGGATCTATTCGGTCACATGCTTGCTCCGGTAGCGTACAAAAACCGGGGGTAATCTATGACGCGTAAAGCTGAAGTTTTTCTTTATGACCGCCTTGGGAGGGTATCGCTCGCCGCGTGGACACCTGGCGGCCTTGATGCGCAAAAAAGCTGTCATCCGATTTTGCGTCTCGTGATTCTCAACAGAGTGTATGTTTTATCAATTGAAACTAATGGGTAAGTATTTTCAGACAGGATAATTACTGGAGGCTACTATGGCTACATTTTCATTTAATCAAGATGATTTGGAAATAATATGTCGTCAAAATGATGTCACAATGATTGGATTATTTGGTTCAACTGCTAGAGGAGAGGCTACAAAAGAAAGTGATCTCGATTTTCTTGTGAGATATGGGAAACGTAAAAGTCTACTTTCAGTTGTAAAACTTGAGCGGGAATTATCTGAATCATTGGGCCAAAAGGTAGATTTGCTCACAGAAGCGGCAATAAGTCCATATATTAGAGATAATATTTTACGTGATTTAAAGGTCATTTATGAACAAGAATGATACCCCCTATCTTCGGCATATATTGGATGCAACAGCCCGCATAGAAGAATATATACACAGCGTTGATGAAGATGATTTTCATCGGCAATCTTTAGTGCAAGATGGGGTTATTCGTCAGATAGAAATTATTGGTGAAGCTACAAAACAACTTTCTAGCAAATTGCGTGAAATCTATCTTTTTGTCCCTTGGGGAGATATTGCTGGAATGCGTGATAAATTAATTCATCATTATTTTGGTGTAGATATGGGGGAAGTGTGGCTAACTGCGAAAGATGATATTCCAATTCTCAAAGTGCAAATTGAAAACATTCTTGTAGAAATCACAGAGAAAAATGCAGAAGAATAATCGCTACAATTGGCATAGTATAAGTATAGGGGGTCGTTGTTGCTTTATTGCTTTAGTGGTTTTTTGAGGTTAGTTTGGGGTTTGTTTACGATGCCATGCTTTTTCCTTTTTTTAGACAGGATTTACAGGATAAAGGCGGATGAAAATTGCTTTTAATTTCAAGGAAACTTCAGTTATGAAAAAGGCTCTGTTTTATTTGTTCTCGGTGGTGTTGTTTCTAATGTTTTCCTCTGTAGTTTTTGGCGGTACGATTTTTGGGCCAAATCAGTATGATCGAACTGTAGGAGCTCCAAACACCTTTACGGAATTTTTTTCGGCCATCCCTGGTGAAGTTTCTCTTACTATCACCAATGGTGATGAGTCAGGTAAACACAGGGTAACCAGTGCCCTGATTTATATTAATGATGAAGTGGTTTTTGACAGGGATGATTTTAAACAAAAGGATTATGTTTTTGAAATCCCTTTGACGTTGCTGGCAAGCAACTGCATGACTATTGAGCTGACGAGTAAACCGGGTACCTATTTTTCTGTTGAAATTACCCGGAAAAATACATCCGTCACTCTTGATTGTTCACCCGAATCTATTTTTATAGGACAGAGTGCAGCACTTCATTGGACTTCATTTTTGGCTGATACAGTATACATTGATAACGGCATCGGCGAAGTCCCACTGAATGGATCTTTAACAGTTTCACCAACGGAAACCACAACTTACACAATCACCGCTACGGGTTGTGAGGGCACGGCAAACAGTAGTGTCTCCGTAACTGTTACTGCAACCCCAATTCCATTGCCTACTGTGATCTCTACGGCAAGCCCTGAAGTGATCTCTGTCGGAGACTCTTCAACATTATCCTGGAGTACGGAAAATGCAGAAAGTGTTTTTATTGAGCCGGACATTGGAGCGGTTGATATAGTAGGGTCTTACATTGTAACCCTTATAGAAACAACAACTTACACTGTCACTGCTTTTGGCCCCGGAGGCACCGCCCTTGCCGGTTCAACCATTACGGTTGTCCCTGCTTCGCCTCTT
>JAOZQE010000090.1:2527-8078 GCA_029932385.1 bacterium
TCGACAACGATAGTTGTTAATGCCCAAACCGTTGGTGGCGTAACAGCTATAGGCATAATAAAAGATGCCCAGACTGGTGAACCTCTTTCTGGAGCCGACGTTTCGATCACGGATTCGGAAAAGACTCAGTCAACCATTACATTGAACGACGGATCCTATTCGATTTCAGGTATCGCAACAGGGTTAGCTCAGATAACTGTCAGCCTCGAAGGCTATACTACCGGCAATTGGCAAACTGACTATTATGAATCCGGTTTCTGGAAGATTGACTTTACACTGAATAGCGATTCCGAGTTCTCCACAGTGCAGGGGTCAATCATTAACAGTACAACCCTGCAGCCGGAAGAGGGCGTGACCATTACTCTTGGCGGGACAAATAATTCATGCGTCACATTAGCAGACGGAACTTTTGTTCTGGATGATGTGCCTTACGGTCAACAGACTCTTTATATTGTAGAGGAAAACAACCGATACACCACTATTACACTGTTGGTTGATAAAAATCCTTATATATTGGATCTTGCGGTTCCCTATCGTAACGGGCGTAGTGATCCCGCTGAAATCAACAATAATGTTACAGGTATAATTCATGACGGAATAACCGGTTGGCCCATTGCCGGGGCAATTGTAAGAGTTATTGGAACATCAATTGAGGACACAACCGATCAGGACGGTCAATTTTCACTTGCAGATTTGCCCACCGGCGACATTATGATTATGGCCATGGCCTTAAACCATGAAGCGGTTGCCGTGATCTCGAAAGTTATCGCCAATGCTTCGGAAACCTTTTCGTTTAATCTGGCACCCACAACAAGCGGAACGATTATCGGAACCATTACCGATGCCACAACTGGAGAACCAGTCCGCAATGCCCGTATTGGCATAGGCGAAGGGGTTCTTGCTGGTGCCCAGACCGAACCTGACGGAACTTTTAAAATGCTGACAGTGCCAATCGGAGATTATGCCGTCACGGCAAGTCATCCTGCATATATGCAAGACCAAAAAAGTTCAATAAACGTACAGTCCAATCTGTCTGTGACGGTTGATTTTGTCTTAACACCCCGCCCGCAAACAGGTTCGCTTGAAGGTGTTATTTTTGATGAAGAGAGCGGGGAACCCCTCTCCGATGTCGTTATAACAGTCCAAGAAAATGGAGTCGGTGCGACAACCGATGTGAATGGCTATTATCTGCTTAATAATTTATCCGCTGGTCTGGTAACGCTCCACATTTCTGCACCAGGTTATCCTGACACTACCCGGACCACAGCGGTTGATGCTGACGTAGACAGTGCTACTTCCACGATTACAACCTATGATATAACTCTGGATCAAGCTGACCCCACACCCCTTGATACTATCTCAGCCTTGGTTACGGCTGCGGAAGGGGGTAGTATTGAGAGCCCTGATAAGCGTTTCATGATGGTCATTCCACCCGGAGCCTTGAGCGCTGATGCGATCATAACCTTGATGCCGCCCACAACCGGTCCGGCAGTTTACCCCGGAGACAACCTGGATCTTGATCCCCAATTTGGGGAACCCGATGTGAAAGCTTTAGGAGAGATCTTACAGGTAGCGATTGAACCCTCCGCAGAGGGTGCCAATGTACCAACTTTAAATAATTGGGTCGTCTTGGCCGGCAGGTATTTCCAGTCAACCGTTGAGACTCTGCATCTGGATGAAAGTACCGTTTTCCCATATTACTGGGATGGAACCAACTGGACGCTCATGCAAATCAAACCCTATGAATTTGCAGTGGATGAAATCAACAACCAGCATGTTGCAACGGTAAATTTTTCCGTTACAGCATCCGGAGACCCCATCGCCGTTAATCTGAGCGCTAAAAAACCAGTACTCCTCGCTTCGCTTGATGATTATATTCCCAATCTTACCATCGCTCGCCTTTATCTATTTATTCAGGCCGCGTCGGCAATAAACAACCTGATAGCTCCGCCGCCCAATGCATATATTTATGACAAAGACGAACTTACGGTTTTAAGTAGTGTAGATCCGGATGAAATACCCAACGCCAACGCCCTTCCTTTACTCATGATTCATGGATGGGACTGGAAGGCCATGTTTTATAACCAGGGTCACACTGACCCCAACACAGAACTACAATACAAGTATATGGTCGAAGATATTGTAAGGGCGACCAATGGTGTTTACCGTCCTATGTTCGGTACTTATAATCCGCGCGGCGGGATTGTTGGCACCGGCAACAGCTTGGCCAACGCGTTTGAGTTGCTGGATATCAAGGGGCTACCCTCAGGTACGGCCGACAGCACCGGAGAATTTCCATATTTCGATACCTTTGGCTATAGCATGGGTGGACTTGTATCACGCACGCTCCAGGCCCGGAACCGGGGCGTCCGTAACATGGTGATGGCCGCCACCCCGAATCACGGGATATTTTCTATTCTTGACGCGATAATTTCAAGACCTTTTACAGCAATTATCAGCTTATGGTCCCCTGGAACCGGGGATCTGTTTCCCTATGATGACAGAGGCTGGATTTCCTGGTTAAGCGGGAATTCGACCCTGTACAATCTTAACAAGTCTTCATCGTGCATGCCCCAAGCCAATATGACCCTGATTGCCGGGATCAAAGGATTTCTTGACCCGCTCCTGGGGGAAAATGACAAGGTAGTATCTGTAGACAGCGTGTTCTGCCGTACCACTGCCGATAATGACGGAGACAAATCGTTGTTAAAACTAAATGCATCGGCGGAAAAAACTGAAGTTATAGAAGATTTTGACCATTTAGAATTCAGTACGGATGATTATCGGCTTAGTGAAATCCCTGAAGTTTACGATTCCATCAAGCGGGGGTTTTCAGACTGGGTAGTGGGGAAAAGTATACTTTCAAATATTGAGCATTATGATGACAACTTTACAATCAGTTCCGCAGAATTTGGGGTTGATGTGCAATACAATGTCTGGAATGGGGATTTAGACCGTGTCCTCTTGGTCATCTATGCTCTGGATGGGGATAACAAGTGGCATATCAGAGGTGAATATGTGGATGAGGCGGGAAATATTAAATTTGCAGAACCTATTAATGGTAACTCAAATACTTTAACTGAATCTCTCCAGCTTCACGACAATGCGCTTTTTACGCAGAAAGAAGGGATATGGCAGATTAAATACGAATTAATATCACTTAACCACGGGCAGACCAAGGTGTCATTGGTGCCAAGTGCAACTTTCACACTTCCGAACAATTAGCCGAAAGGATATTTCATGACAGCCAAAACTATTGTTAATACAATATTTTTGCTTTTGTCTATCTTCACAGCCGATTGCATCAGCGCTGAGTGGAAATATGTTGCCCCGATGCCCAATGGGCGCTATGGGCACGATGCTGTTCTGGGCAATGACGGAAAAATATATGTCATGGGCGGGGGAGTGTACGATAATATCCTCATCAGAAGGTATGTTGGTGAATTTTCAAACCTGGTCTATGACCCGGTAAAAAATATCTGGAAGGTTCTGGAGCCTGTTCCCGGAAAGATTAAAAGCCCTAACGAATATATATATTATGATACTGCTGAAAAATTTTGGATCGCTGTAAAAACAATAAAAGATCGCCCGGGTTATTACAAAGCCTACTGGCCCAAGAAACAGATTGACAGGATCATTCAAATAGCACCTGAAAAATTAAGAAACACTGGTTACCAACGACAAGGAGACGGCGTCGCCATTGCCGTTGGAAGAGACGGGCGTATCTACTGGACAGGAAGTAAAGGTTTTTGGAAAGGTTCTGGAGAAAACATAGTCCTGCCCTATGATCCGGTTACAATGAAATGGGCCAAAACAATTAGCAAACGGATTCATTACTCTCCACATTCATATGGAGATAGAACTGTCCATCAAACCGGCATACCGTCAATGCTTGAACGCAGAATCGATCATGAAGCTGTCACCCTGCCTGACGGACGGATATTTGTTATAGGAGGTTATTACGAAATAACTAGGGAACTAATCAAAAACCGACAATACTCTGGCACCGGAGAAACGGAATTCCTTAACTCAATTGAATGCTATGACCCTGTAAAGAACACCTGGGAATTTAAAAAACCAATGTCAGGAAAGCGGATTCTGTTTGCGGCCGTGCTGGGTAGGGACAACAAAATCTATATCTTTGGCGGGGGTGATAAGAGCGATAAAACGACCGGTAAAAGATTGGTATACAACACCACGGAAGTCTATGATCCCGAGACCGACACCTGGGGATACCTTGCCCCCATGCCGGAGCCAAGATTCTCAGTTTCAGGAGCTCTTGGTGCGGACGGCAGGATATACATCATGGGCGGCAGCCAGGGTCAAAGGGGCAGCCCTCCGCTAAAAGATGTCTTTATCTATGATCCGGTTGCCGATACCTGGGAAAAAGGACCGTCAATGCAGCTTCCCCGTTCAACCCTTGCGGCGGTTTCCACCCCGGACGGAAAAATATACGCCATTGGCGGAACCGATGCCGGGGCCTATAAATTTAAACACGCAATAAACTATTTTCTGACCAAAGATAAAGATAAATTGTATGACGGAAAGGTTCAGGAAACTGTTGAAATGCTGGATACAGCTATAAAGTAGTAGTAACTTCCAAGCTGAGGTTCACTAAAATCCCTTCGTCGATTTTACGCATTCGTTTTTCCAGGCATACGATGATCAGGTGGGGCGCCTTGTTAGTGCAAGTTTTTCGAGCCTTTCAACCAGCCAGAGCTTGATTATGGATTGACGAGTTACGCCGACCCGATTTGCTTCTTTATCTAAAGAATCAATGACCCAGACAGGGAAGTCTACATTGACTCTTCTTTGCTGTTGATTTGGACGTCTCAAAGTTGATAAGTCAAGATTATCAATAATGTCGGCCTTATTTTCATCAAACTTTTCATCAAAATCTTTAGATTTCATAAAGTTTTACCTCTGAGTTTCTGGAGCGCCTTACAGAGATTATTCTGATTTTGTTTTCACGATAGGTTATGACCGCAGACCAATGTTTTTCTTTAATACGACCAATGAGTAAAAACCGTGCTTCACTATCTGATGTTACTTGGATTTCAATGAGGTCAGGGTCATTCCAAAGTTCTTGGGCCGTGACAAAATCAATCCCATGTTTGTTTAAATTTGAAGCGCTCTTATTTTTATCAAATTCGAAAGCGTACATGGTATATAATATATATCTTTTTTACTCACATGGCAAGATTTTTTATGGTGCTGACAGAGGACAGAGAATGGAGAATGAAGAGAATGGGGACGTGAAGAGAATGGGGACGTTATTGCTTTAGTGGTTTTCTTGAGGTTAGTTTCTAGGTTGTGGCAACAAAATACCGCTTTGGCTTTTCGGGTTTTTGTATTAAACTTGGTTCAGGGTTCATGGTTTGGGGTTTTCTTTTATAGGAGTTTGTTTTGAAAGTATTGTTAGTGGCTGGGGCGCGGCCTAATTTTATGAAAATTGCGCCGGTTTATCGAGCTGCGCAGGTGTATGAAAATCTTGATTGTTTAATTGTTCATACCGGGCAGCATTATGATTATGCGATGTCGCAAACTTTTT